>QHPA01000065.1 GCA_003218935.1 Verrucomicrobiota bacterium | reverse complement strand
CGTCGGGCGCGGTCGCGTTCCACTTCGGCTTCGCCCTTCGCGAAAGTCGCGGTCTGCCGGGCCTGCCGCTCCGACTCCAGCAACGCTTGCTTGGCGCGTTCCGCGCGCGTGGCCCGCACCGCCTGCGTGGTGCTCACACTCACGCCGATCAAGAGAGCCAGAGAAACACCCGCCGCCGCGGCGAAGGCCAGCTTGTTGCGACGAATGGCTTTCTGGATCCGATACGCAGTGGAGGGCGGCCTCGCGATCACCGGCTCCTGATTCAGGTGCCGCTTGAGGTCCATCGCCAGCCCGTTGGCCGTGTCGTAGCGCCGCGTCCGGTCTTTTTCCAGGCACTTCATCACGATCCAGTCGAGGTCGCCCTTGAGCAGATGGACCAACTTCGGCGCGTCGGTCGAGCGGCGCCTGGCGGTCGTCGTCAGTTCTTCACCTTGCAGCGTTGCCAGACGCGTGCTCGGGCGCACCGGCTCCTGCTCGCGGATCAGTTTGCGCATCTGATCGATGCCCGAGGCGATCAATTCCTTCGCGTCGAAGGGCGTGCTTCCAGCCAGTAGTTCGTAGAGCAACACGCCCAGGCTGTAGATGTCGCTGCGGGTATCGATATCCAGCCCGCTCATCTCCGCCTGCTCGGGACTGATGTAAGCCGGCGTGCCGATGAACTGATGCAACTGCGTATAAACGGTTGCGTCAGTCAGCCGGCCTTCCGTGGCTTTGGCGATGCCGAAGTCTATTACCTTGGGCACGGGCACGCCGTCGTGCAGCGTGACGAGGATGTTCGACGGTTTGATGTCGCGGTGAATGATGCCCTTCTGGTGCGCGTGCTGGATGGCGTGGCAGACCTTGATGAACAAGTCGAGGCGCTCGCTGGTGCGCAGATTGTTCTGGTCGCAGTAGTCAGTGATGCGGATGCCGCGGACCAGTTCCATCACGAAGAACGGCCGGCCGGTGTCCGTCGTGCCGGCGTCGAGCACCTTGGCGATATTCGGATGATCCATCATCGCGAGAGCCTGCCGCTCGGCCTCGAACCGGGCGACGACCTGCCTGGTGTCCATGCCCAGCTTGATGACCTTGAGCGCGACGCGGCGACGGACGGGTTCCTCCTGTTCCGCGACATAGACCACGCCACAGCCGCCCTCGCCGAGATTCTCGCGCAGTTTGTAGCGGCCAATGCGGTCGCCGGGACCTTCGGTCACCGGAACCATGGCGGTGGTGACAACGAAAGTCTTGGCGGAAACACCTGCCCATGATTGTTGGAGGAACTCGCCAGCCTGGTCGTCCGCTTTCAGGAGTGCCTCGAGGCGTTCGCGCAGCTGGGTATTATCGCCACAGGCTTCGTTGAGGTACGCGGCTCGTTTTTCGGGAGTCGCATGTTGCAACGCGGCTTCAAAGATTTCGTCCTCGGATCGGTTGCCGGAGCTCATGGGTTGACCACCTGTTTACCCTATCGTGCTCGTTCTGCCAATACCGCATTCGAAGCGACTCGATTGCGATAATTTGAGGAAGGCTTTCATAGCATATTCTTTCGATCTTCAATTACTTATGCGAAATCGGCGGACGAAAAGGATCACTGATTTTTGCGGGAAGTGCGATTCCAAGGGAGGACGTTGCTTAAAAGGCAAAAACAGTCGGTGTTCGTTCAAACGACTTCTGCACTCCGCGCGCCTTTGGAATTTGCCTAAAAGGATGCGCCGACGCTCAGCATGACGAAGCCGAATTGAGCGGTGCTGCTGCTGTTCTTGAGCTCAGTCCAAGACGCGCCTCCGACGAGTTTCAGAACGAGATGGTCGGTGGCGTTCCAACGAAAGCCTCCGCCGACGTTCCAGGAGAAATCCGTTTCACCGTAAGTGGTCCAGTAGCCGGCGTTGTCGGTAATATCATAGCAGCCCAGGCCGGCTCGCAGCAGAGGCGAGAATCGGGCGCGCAGAAAGTTATATTCCGCGTTGACAGCGCCGCTAAAGACGAATGCGTCATTGTTGAGGGCCAGTTGCGTGCTGCCGGAGTTGAAGGAGTTAAAACCACCCAGAAGATCCAGCGATACCGCCCAATGGTCCGTGACGTGATAGCCCACACCCAGGCCGAACATGGCGGTGTCGTCCACTTTGAGCCGGGCGCCGAATTTCGAGAAATCAACGGTGTCGCCGAACAGATATTGGGCGCTCCCGTACGTTTCCCAGGTTCCCTTCCGGTGCCAGCCGTCTTCGGCGCGTGCCGAAATGCTGCCGAGTAAAAGCGCTGTGGCGAACAACCCGACGGCCGCGGTCCTGCTGCTATTGATTGTCGTGTTCATAAATCAATGTGTGTGGTTGAGGTGGATCTTTCGAGGCCCAACGCTAGTCGTTGTGGCGTTCGGGGTGTTAATTGATATTTCGTTGGCGATTATTGATTATCTTCATAATCCAAGCGTCCGCGGTAGTTGAGTTTCGTCCTGGGCTCATTCTTTCGAACTCTACTTCGCATATCCTGGTAGCTTTATCGCTTCAGCTTGTTCTGACTGAAACGCTCTCAACCCATCCATGCGAAATCTCGAAGCAAACAGGATCAGTCTGCTTGCGATGTTCGGTGCGCGTCTCATCCGGCGTGAAAAGAGTGGGCCTTCACATGAGCGCCCTCTATACTCCACCGCAATGTTGAATCTGGATTCGCTGAACCCGCAGCAACGACTGGCCGTAGAGACGACCAACGGGCCGGTCCTGATCCTCGCCGGCGCGGGCACGGGCAAGACACGCGTCATCACTTATCGCATCGCCTGCATGATCGAGCAGGGTGTCGCGCCCGGAAATATTCTCGGTGTGACGTTCACCAACAAGGCCGCGCGCGAAATGCAGGAGCGAGTTAACCAGCTCGTCCCCAAAACGCGGAGCGCGAAACGCGGAACGCGGAATGAGGTTTCAGGCGCTCGACCCCCGCCTTTCGACTCTCGTCCTGCAGTCTGCACCTTTCACTCGTTGTGTGTTCGGATTTTACGCCAGCACATCGAGAAGCTGGGTTACAAGCGGAACTTTGTAATTTACGACGAATCGGAACAGCTTGGGGTCATCAAAAAAATCCTCAGCCAGATTTCTGCGAAGGGCGAGAAGACCGATCCGGCGGCGATTCTCGCGCTGCTGAGCCGTTACAGAAACCAGGTGGGACAGGCTTCCAACCTGTCTCCGTTTCCGGGAACTGAACGGTTGGGGACAGGCAGGATGCCTGTCCCACTATTTGGCGATTCGAGTGTGGCCGCGATGGCCGAGCATGTTCGCTCGCGTTATGAAACCACATTGCGCGGGTGTAATGCTGTTGATTTCGACGATCTCATTCTTTTGACATTGCGGTTGTTCGACGCGCACCCCGACGCGCTCGCGGCCTGCCGCGCGAAGTATCGTTACGCGATGGTGGACGAATATCAGGACACGAACGCTGCTCAATTCCGGCTCGTGCACGCGCTGACGCGGGAGCATCGCAACCTCTGTGTGGTGGGGGACGATGACCAGAGCATTTACGGCTGGCGCGGCGCGGAGATCACCAACCTGCTCGACATGGAAAAGCATTACCCGGAAGTGAAGGTCATCAAGCTGGAGCAGAACTATCGTTCCACGAACATCATTCTGTCCGCCGCCAACGCGGTCATCAGAAACAACCTCCGTCGCCGCGGCAAACAGCTCTGGTCGGCGAAAGGGCAAGGGACTAAAATCATTTTGCATACCTTTGAGAACGAGGAGGCCGAAGCGCGAACCATTGTCGAAGAAATTGAATTCATGCGTCAGGCCAGGCGCATTCCCTGGTCGCAACAGGCGATTTTATTCCGGACGAACATCCAGTCGCGGCCGTTGGAAACGGCGCTGCGACAGACAGGCGTCCGTTATCACCTGGTCGGTGGACAAAGTTTTTTTGACCGGCGCGAGGTGCGCGACTTTCTCGCTTATCTCAAAGTGTTTCTGAATCCGAACGACGATGTGAGCCTGTTGCGCATCGCCAACGTGCCGGCCCGCGGCCTGAGCGACGTGACGATGGAACGGTTGTTGTCGGCGAGCCAGGAGCGGAAGTGTTCTGTCTTCGCGGCGATGAAAAACCCGGCGGTGCAGGCGACCTTCCAGGCCAAAGCGCGCGGGAGCATTGAGGGGTTTGTCGCTTTCATCGGGCGTACGCGAAGCCAATTAACTGAAGTCAGCCGCCGACGAGAGGACCCGGACCTGAGCTCAGTGCCAGTCCCGACAGCGCCTGGTCCAAATGGAAGTTTGAGGCAACGCTCGCCCTCGCCCCGGCCCAGAAGGATTTTTTCTTTCGCCGAGACTGCGTCCGCAGCCCCAGGAGAGGGAGAACCAATCGAAGCCGCCTGGCCAGCTTCATCCTCAAGGTCGCGGTTCCGGTCCACGGACACTCACGTCGGCGCCCACGAAGCGGGCGAAGCTGGCGCGTTACAATCATGGGCGCAGAGATTCCTGACGGAGATCGGTTATCTGGACGAACTGCGACGTTCAGAGAAAGACGCCGAAGCTGCGGAAAGTCGCGTGCGCAATTTGCGCGATCTGGCGGCTTCGATGGATGGGAACGTGTCGCTGGCGCCGGTCGAACGTTTGGAATCATTCCTCGAGGAACTCACGCTCGACAGCGATCGCGAGGAGGAAAAAGAGGACGCCGGTGATGCTGTTACCTTGATCACCATGCACAGCTGCAAGGGACTTGAGTTTCCGCACGTCTATATCGTCGGCCTGGAAGACGGCCTCCTGCCACACTCGCGTTCAAAGGCGGAGGGGACTTTCGACGAAGAACGACGTTTGTTTTACGTGGCCATCACCCGCGCGAAGCAGACTCTGGCGATCAGCCACTGCACCGGCCGCAAGAAATACGGTCAACTTGCGCCCTGCCATCCATCGCCGTTTCTCAAAGAACTGCCCGCTGAACTTGTGGAACACGCGAATGAAAGATCCAAAGAGCCCGTAACGCAGGATGCCGGGAAAGATTTGTTTGCCACAATACGATCGGCCCTGGAGTAGTCGGCATCTTCAACGCGTTCGGCGCGCTCCGGCTCTGCTTCCCATCATCGCCATTCGTCCGGTCTTCAGGGGGAGCTTGTTCAGGCATCAATTAAATCAATAAGCCGTCCGGATTTTATCAATTAACGCTACAGGAAGACGGAACGCTATTATCGCGCACATGAAAGCCGATGCCGCCTCTCAGGCAATAAGTGCCTCGGAGATCTCTTTCAACGGAAAGGCGGAGACCGGCTTCGACAAGCCACTGGATTACGAACCACTTCTTGCACCGTTTCTGCAACGGGCTGTACTTCAGCCGCATCTCAGTCCTTTGGCCGGAACGACTGCCCCGGACCGGTCCGACCATTTACCTGGGACTTCACCGAAACGGCGCGGTGGACGGATTCATCTATCACGCGATTTTGCCGCGCGCAAATTTCATGATCTCAACCCAGCTTCGCCGCAATTTGGTCGGAAGGCTTTTTTTCACCGGAATCGAAGTGGCGAGGGACAGAGACAAGGGTGAGCCGGGAACGAACCTGGAGGCGTTGAACCAGTGCATGGAACTGCTGCGAAGGGGAGGCGAACTGTTCATTTTTCCTGAAGGGACAAGCACACTCGGTCCCCGGCATCTTCCGTTCAAGAGGGGAGCAGCGCGAATTCTGGCCAACTATCTTGAAAGTGGCTCTCCCATTAAAGTGGTGCCGTTGGGGATTACATACGAATGTCCGTGGGCTTTCCGCAGCAGAGTGGAAGTCGTGGTGGGCGCGCCTGTCGCCACAGACTTGTCAGACACGCTCCATCCACTCGGACGGTTGAAAGAGTTGAAGTGCCGCATTCAGTCCGCGCTCGAATCGGTGGCCGTCAATGTGGAGTCCGAGCAATACCAACAGATGATTCATCGGCTGGCTTGCGTGGCCACGCTTGGCACAAAGCGTTCCTATTTCAAAACGCTGAAAGTGCTCGAGCGGTCCATTCCGGAAAAGATTCTTCTGGATTGGCGAGCGCTCCGGCCCGAAATCGAGAAAAGAAAACTATGGCATCACCAGGGTGTGCCGCTTTTCCCGCTGGGGCCGGCTTGGCTGTACTTGCTGGCGCTTGGTGCGACCGGGCCGCTGGTCGGCCTCGGGGCGCTGCTTAATCTGCCGCCGCTGCTTGGCGCCTGGTGGGCCGGGAAGAAATTTCCCGACGGCCCCAACGTCGTTTCGCTCTGGCGCGTTCTGGTTGGTGCGCCGTTGTCCCTGCTTTGGGTGGCCGTGATGGCGATGATCGCGATCGTGTCGGGAAGATGGCCCTGGTTCGGTTTGTACGCGTTGGCGACCTTTTCCGGGCTGAAACTTTGCTATCGGCTGAAAAAACTGACGGTCGCGCTCCATAACGGCCTGCGCTATCCGGAGCTTCATCCGCAGTTTCTCGCTTTCCGTGAAACAGTTCTGCGGGAAACTGTCCATGAACCCGGTGGGGCGAGATTCCGTCGAGCCCTAATTTCTGTCGTTGGAGATCAGGGCTCGACGGAGTCTCGCCCCACCGTTCAGGGTCCCGATGCGCGGTTGGAAAACCGTGGGAACTCTCCATGAAGACTAAATTGCGACTGCTGCCGCACGATCAGGACCTGCATTATTTCTTTTACGAAATCCTGCGCCTGGCCCGCGTTTATACAAGCCTCGACGACCTTGAACATTACCAAACGACCCGGCTTACTCTGCCGCTCCGCAAAGGCCTCCGTGAACTGGGTCAGCGCCTCGTCAACCGGGAAATCCTCGAAGAATCCAAGGACATCTTCTTTGCTCAGTGGAACCAAGTCGACGATGCCGTCAGAGCGGACGACGAAGCGCGTTGGAGGAAGTTCGGCGAAATTGTTCGCGAGCAAAAGGCGGCTTATTTGAGCGACCGCGTCCGCAAACCGGAATGGGTCCTGGGTGAGAGTCGAAAAGACGACGAAGCCGGCGGCGACTTTCTGAGCGGTCTGGCGGGCAGTCCGGGACAAGCGGAAGGCGAGGTATTCCTGGTCTCGAGTCCGGACGATTTCGCCAGATTTCCGAAAGGCTCAGTCCTCGTCGCGAGAACAACGAATCCGACCTGGACGCCGCTTTTTTACAGCGCAGTAGCGGTGGTGACTGAAAGCGGCGGACCTTTGTCACACGGCGCGGTGACCGCCCGCGAGATGAAAATTCCCGCCGTAATGTCGGTAAGGAACTCGCTTACACGTTTGAAGAACGGACAAAAGGTGAAAGTCGATGGGGCACTGGGCAGGGTGTATCTGCTCTAAGTCGGACTGCGGTGGTCGGAAGCAACAACATGGTCCGTCCGCACAGCTCGAAGCCGATCCTTCTTGGAGGGAATGCTTGTTTTCAACTGCCGTTAATGCTAATGTCCGGCAAACAAAGCGAAAACCGGAACGGGAGTTGTTTTATGTATCTTCGAAACGGACGACGAGACGGAGCGCCTGAACGTGCCTTCACTTTCACGGAACTCCTCGCCGTCCTCGGCACCATCTCGTCGCTCGCCTTGAACGTTCGCGCTCTATTGCGGACCCGGATATCGGCAGATTTGCATCCATAGCGGCTCGTTGAATCGACTACAATTCGATGTTTCTTCCTGTTTTCCTCGTTCGGTGAGTCGAGAACGCATCGTGGCGCGCAGATGGAGTTTGTGTCATGCCGTCCGTTGATTACGACATCATCATTCTTGGCGGCGGACACAATGGACTGGTGGCCGCCGCATATCTCGCGCAGGCCGGCCTGAAAGTGCGGCTGCTGGAGCGGCGCGACATTCTCGGCGGCGCGTGCGTCACGGAGGAGTTGTTTCCGGGCTACCGTTTCTCGGCCTGTTCGTATTTTTGTTATCTGCTTCAAACGAAAGTCATCGAAGACCTTGAACTGCGCAAATATGGATTCGAGGTTTTGCACATCGACCCTTGGCGGTTCCTGCCGTTGCCGGACGGGAACCGACTTCTGTTGTGGGACGGCGTCGAGCAAACGCAGGAGGAGATCGCCCGGTTCTCGAAGCGCGACGCGTCGAACTATCCGAGGTGGAACGCATTCTGGGAACGGGCGGCGGGCATCATTTACCCGCATTTCCTGACGCCGCCGCCTACGGTCGCGGAGATCGCCGACCGACTGACCGGGACGGATGACGAGGAATTCTTCGAGCGCCTGCTACTCGCCAGCATGAGCGATGTCGTCACCGAATTCTTCGAGTCGGAACCGGCGCGAGCGGCTTTCATTCACGCCCACGACGTGGGCGATCCAACGGCGCCGGGCAGCGCGTGGTGTTACGCCTATATCAAGTGCACGATATTCAGCGATCCGGAAAACGTCGGACTGGTGAAAGGCGGCATGGGTGGTATCACACAAGCGATGGCGGCATCGGCCCGAGCGCGGGGCGCCACGTTGCAGACCGGCGCGCAAGTCGAGCAGATTCTCATTGAGCATGGCAAGGCCATCGGGGTTGCGCTGGCGGACGGAACGGAGATTCGCAGTCGCATCGTCGTTTCCAACGCAGATCCGAAACGCACGTTTCTTAAGCTTGTTGACGCCCGACATCTCGATTCAAGATTCACGCAGCGAATCAAATCGCTAAGAACGGAGGCAGCGTATCTTAAATTTCACGCCGCGCTCAAAGGCCTGCCAGATTTCTCGGCCTACTTCGCCGAGGGCGAGTTCGATCCGCGATTTCTCGCCGAGGTGAAGATTTGTCCTTCGATTGATTACTTCGCGCAGGCATGGGCCGATGCGAAGCGCGGCCTGCCGTCGCGCGCGCCGGTGATGGAAGTGCAGGTGCCATCGGCCTACGACCCGACGATGGCTCCCCCAGCAGGCCACCATGTGATGTCGATCTGGGCGCTCTATGCACCCGTGCGATTGCGCGAGGGGACCTGGGAAGAACGGCGAAAGGAAGTCGGCGCGCGTTTGATTGAAACGTTGAGGGCTTACGCGCCGAATCTTCGCAATGTGATTACGGACTCGTCGCTGTTTACGCCGGCTGACCTCGAGCAGCGAATGGCGATGACCGACGGCAATATTCGGCACCTGGACATGGTCCCGGGACAGTTTCTGGCGCAGCGCCCATTGCCCGGTTGGTCGAGTTATCGCACGCCCATTGCGAATCTGTACCTTTGCGGCGCGGGAACGCATCCAGGGGGTGAAGTGACCGGAGCGCCCGGCCACAACGCAGCGCAGATGATTCTGGCTGATCTGGGCGTTTAACGCTTTAACCTTTTAACGATTCAACGGTCCAGACTCGCGTTTTATGCAACTTTCGTTCCATTAGCTGTGTCCTGCCCATAAGATGACCCTACGCCGGTATAGGGCAAACAATGACAGACTCGCAACAGTTCGAGGCGTTCATGAAGTCCTACCAGAACATGGTGTTTTCCACCGCGGTTCGGTTGCTGGGCAACCAGGCCGAGGCCGAGGATGTGTCACAGGAAGTCTTCCTGAAGGCCTACGAACGTTACGACGAGTTGAAAGACAGCCCGACGGTCGGTGGCTGGCTCAAGACGGTGACACGAAATCTCTGTCTGAATCATCTCTCGCGTTACCGGGCGCGGTGGCGGTTCTTTTCCGAAATGCGCGGGGAAAACGACGACGAGTCGACGCCCGAGTGGGCCGCGCCGG
This sequence comes from Verrucomicrobiota bacterium, assembly GCA_003218935.1. Lineage (GTDB taxonomy): Bacteria > Verrucomicrobiota > Verrucomicrobiia > Limisphaerales > AV2 > AV2. The sequence goes on along the minus strand of QHPA01000065.1, from coordinate 2,155 downwards.
ACACCAACGAGCAGCAGGTTGCGGCCGGCGACCATCGGCAACTGCTGGAAGCGGTCTTGCAGAAGCTGCCGTCAGCGCAGCGCGTGCCCCTGGTGCTCTATCACTTTGAAGACATGAGCTACGAAGAAATCGCCGCGAAGCTGCGCGTTTCACTGAGTAAAGTGAAAACAGACATTCATCGCGCGCGCGAAGCGTTGCGGAAAAAATTGAAGCTGAAGATGACCGGCGAAGAAGCATGGGGCGGGTTGCACGGGGCGGAAAGTCCGTGCCCGACATGAACCGACAGAATTTAAAGACGCAATGAACGAGCAAGACGAAAAACAACTGGAGCAACTGATCCACCGCGCGCTGCGGAAGCTCCCCGAATTGCCGGCGCCGGAGACGCTGGTGCATCGCGTGATGCTGGCAGCGCACGCCAAAGAGCGTGAGTCGTGGTGGCAACGGTCGTGGTGGACGTGGCCATTGTGGGCGCAAATGATTTCGCTGGCGACGTTCGTGGCGTGCGCGGGCTTGATTTCGTATCTCGCCGGTGCCGTCTGGGGCGGCCTGAACGTGACTTCGCTTTCGACCGCGGTGTCGCAGTGGCTCTCCGGTTACGCACCGATTTGGGAAGCGCTGAAAGCGCTCTTTGGCGCGGTTTTGCTGGTGTTGCAGAAACTCGGACAACCGGCGCTGTTCGTGGCTGGTGGCAGTTTGTTGTTGGTTTATTTTCTGTGCGTCGGCGTTGGCACGGTGTGTTTCCGGTTTGCTATCAAAAGGGCATAAGTTCATGAAGAGACCATCTTTTTACTGGCTGTTGGGTTTGGGGCTTTGGCTGAGCGCGGCAGCGTGGGCACAGCAAGACGGCGGCGCCGCGGCGCAAACGCCGGACGAAACGCCGGCCAAGGCCGAGTCGTCCCTGGACAAAGAAAAAGAGGAAAACGAACCAGGGCGCCGACACATCGGCGATGTGATTCGTTTCGCCAACGACGCGGTGATCAAGGAAGGCGAGGATGCCGGGGATGTGGTAGTGATTTTCGGCGACGCCACCGTGGATGGGAGGGCGGAGCATGTGGTGGTGGTTTTTGGAACGGCGAAGGTGAACGGCACGATCAGGGGGGACTTCGTCGTGCCGCTTGGCTCGGCGGAACTCGGACCCAACGCTCATATCGAAGGCGACGCTGTCATCGTCGGCGGAGATTTGCACGCCGACCCGAGCGCCAGGATCGATCACAGCCCGGTGGAGGTTTCCTGGTCGAGGCTGGAAGAGAGAGCACCCGTGCTCGCCGGCGTAAAGAACTGGGTCGTACAAGGCCCGATTCTGGGACGACCGTTGCCGCACCGTTTCGGCTGGTGGTGGATCGCCGCACTGGCCTGCGCCGGAGTTTACTTGCTGACGGCGGTAATGTTCGCCCGGCCGGTAGCTGCCAGCGTCGAGGCGCTCGAATCGCAGCCGGTGGGCTCGTTTTTCGTCGGTGTACTCATGTTTATTTTGTTTTTGCTGCTACAACTGCTCCTCGTTGCGACCGGCATTGGAATCATCGTTGTGCCGTTCGCTTTTTGCGCTGCGTTCGTCGCGTTCCTTTTCGGCAAGGTGGCCGTGTACCGTTTCGTCGGCCAGCAGATCGGCAAACAGTTGGGAGTGGCGACACTCCAATTGCCGCTGGTTGCTCTCCTCATCGGCATCGTCGTGTTTTACTTCCTCTACATCATTCCGATCCTCGGGTTCCTGGCCTGGGGAATGATCGCGCCGCTCGGTTTCGGCGCGGCAACGTTGGCGTTGTTCCGTGCCTTCCGGTCGGAAGGCGGCAACCGTGGCAATAGCCCCATCAGCAGCGCTGTTGTCTCAACACCTTCGACCGCCAGCCCGACCCCGCCCGTGATTCCCGGCGAAGCCGCCGCTCTCGCCTCTGCGGATGTCACGATCCTGCCGCGCGCCGGATTCTGGCTCCGGTTTGCGGCGACCTTTTTGGATTTCCTCCTGGTTGGGGCGGCCAGTGCCGTGACTCATTTCCCGCCGTTCTTCCCGTTCGCGTGGGTCGCGTACCACGTCGGCATGTGGACGTGGAAAGGAACGACAATCGGTGGAATTGTTTTTGGAATGAAAATTTTCCGCCGCGATGGCCGGCAACTTGACTTTGCCGTGGCGCTGGTGCGGTCGCTGGCCAGTTTCTTC
>QHPA01000268.1 GCA_003218935.1 Verrucomicrobiota bacterium | reverse complement strand
TGAATTGATTCAACGGGGGAAGCCATTGACAGCCTGTGCTTTTCCGCAAGATACTGGCGAGCGTGACGCGGATTTATGACCTGGTGATGACGCACAAGCTGGACGCGGATGATTTGTTCATCCATCGCGTGCAGCAGCATTGCGCCGAGCTGGGTCTCAACTTCTTCCTCGTCGAACCGCTCTGGGTGGAGCCGTTCTGCGACCAGTTCGCCAAAGGCAAAATCTGGGCGCGGGCATTGCTCAACATGCACAGCGAGCATCATCTGCCGGACGACATTTACCATCGGTTGATCTGGCTGGCCCACGATCGAAAAACCCAAATCATCGACCCGCCGGACCTGGCCATCGGGACATTCGACAAAGCCCGCTTGCACGCGCGACTGGTGGCTGCCGGATTCAATGTCCCGTTTACGGTGATTGTCCCGCGCGAGCAGGTCAACAGCTTTGTCCTGTCGGAAGCGGACCGCGCCGCGTTGGGCACGCCTTTCGTCGTCAAGCCGGGCATGGGTTACGGCCGGCGCGGCGTCATTCTGGACGCCACCAGCGAACGGGATCTGACCCGTTCAGTGGCCGCCTGGCCGGACCGCCATTATCTTCTCCAGAAGCGGATCGTGCCCCGCGCGGCCAACGGCGAGCCGATTTACTTCCGCGTGTTTTACGTATTCGGCTCGGTCTGGTGCTGTTGGTGGAATTGTTTCACGGACCGTTACCGACTGCCGACCAAGGCCGAAGAGGAACAACTGGCTCTCACGCCGTTGCGCGATATTGTTGGCCGTGTGGCTGAGCTGACCGGCATGAAGTTTTTCTCGAGCGAGGTCGCGCTGACCGAGTCCGGCGAATTTGTGCTGATTGATTACGTCAACGACCAGTGCCACATGCTGAGTCAAAGCGCGAATCCGCAGATGGGCGTTCCCAACGAACTGGTGAGCGCCATCGCGCGTCGGCTGGTCGAAGGCGTGAGCCAGATGGTCAAGCGTTGAATCGGGGCGGCCAAAAGACGCAAAATTGGTTTTCTTCATGTCTTCAGCGGATGCAGTGATTGGCAGCGCGTAGTTGAATTATGTTTTGTGACTTTTGCTCTTTTTCGCGGCCAGCATCATGATTTTTCGCGCCGGCCAGTTTGCGTTCTCGTTCCCGCGTCCGACAATGATTATGGGTGTGGTGAACGTGACGCCCGATTCGTTTTCGGACGGCGGCCGGTTTCTTGATCCGGCGGCCGCGGTAGCGCGTGGCCTGGAAATGATCGGGCAGGGAGCGGAAATCATTGACATCGGCGGCGAATCGACGCGGCCCGGCGCTGAGCCGGTCAGCGAAGCCGAGGAACTGCGCCGCGTGCTGCCGGTGATCGAGAGACTGGTGTCCCGGGTGGAGGCGCCCGTTTCCATCGACACGCGAAAGCCGTCTGTGGCCCGCGCCGCGTTGCGAGCCGGCGCCAGCATCGTGAACGATATTGCGGCGAACCGCGCCGATGATGAAATGTGGGGCGTGGTGGCCGAGGCGCAAGCCGGCTATGTCTGCATGCACATGCAGGGAACGCCCCAGACGATGCAGGTGAATCCCGTTTACCAGCATGTGGTTCAGGAAGTGCGCGGCTTTTTCGTTGAGCGACTGGAGCGGCTGCAACGCGCGGGCGTGGACGCTGTCCAAGTAGTGTTGGACCCGGGCCTCGGCTTCGGCAAGACGGTGGAGCACAATTTGCAGTTGCTCGCGGGGGTGGGGCGATTTACAAAATTGCGACGCCCGGTGCTCCTGGGAGTTTCGCGCAAGTCGTTCATCGGAAAATTGCTGGGAGCGGAGGTGAACGCGCGTTTGCCCGCGGCGCTGGCCTGCGCGTGCCTGGCAGTCAAGGCGGGCGTGCGGCTGATCCGCACGCACGATGTCGCCGAAACGCTCCAAGCGGTGAGGATGGCCGAGGCCGTTCTTGCCCGAAGAAAATGATCGTCCTGGAAAACCTGCAAAAAATCTGGCAGCCCGCGCCCGCGCTGGAAATCACCATCCTCGCGGTGGGGATTTACTACGCTCTGATGTTTGTGCGGGGCACGCGCGGCTGGCCGGTGGTCCTGGGTTTTCTGTCTTTGCTGCTGGTGCTTGGGGTGGTCACCACGGCGCTGGAGTTGCGGGTGCTGCTCTGGTTGCTGGCAAAATTTTTGACCGGACTTGCGATCGCCGTTCTGGTCATTTTCCAGCCGGAGCTGCGCCGGATGCTGGCGGAAGTGGGGAACCTGCCGCTGTTCGCTTCGGCCCGCGATGCGCGGGAGAACATCGAGGTCATCATCCAAACGGCGGAACGATTGTCCGAAGTGAAGATCGGCGCGCTCATCGCCCTCGAGCAAACGATTCAACTCGACGATGCCGTCGAGTCTGGCGTGGTCGTCGATTGCGAGGCGACGCCGGAGATGTTGGAAACGATTTTCTTCCCGAACAACGCAATTCACGATGGCGGCGTCAACATCCGTGGCGACCGCATCGCGAAGGCGGCCTGTATCTTTCCGCTGACGCGCCGCCAGGACCTCAATCCGTCGCTGGGCACCCGGCATCGGGCGGCGATTGGATTGACCGAAGAGACCGACGCGGTGGTCGTGGCCGTGTCGGAGGAGACCGGGGCGATTTCCTACGCGTACAAGGGCCAGTTGACGCGCGGGGTAAGTCTGGAGGAATTGCGCGCGTTTCTAACGTCGGTGTTGGTGCGCGCGCCCAAGGCGCACCGGCTGTCCGACTGGTTTCGTTTGCCGAGTTTCGCGCGGCCGAACCGAACGCCCAAATCCGCTGTGCCGACCGCGCCCAGGCCGGAGGCGAAGTGACCATGGCAGCACGCGATTACGTCCTGAACAATTTCGGCTGGAAGTTGGCGTCCGTGGTCGTCGCTATCCTGATCTGGATGACCATCAACTCGAACATTGAAAACCCGGAGACCCATTCCTCCAGCACCCTGAGCCGCCACTTGCCGGTCATGGTCGAAAAGGCGCCCTGGGATGTTCGTGGCTTCGTCCTCACGCCGGCGGAAGCGGAGGTGACGATTCGGGCCGAGGAACGGGTCCTCGATAATTTAAAGATGTCCGACGTGGACGTATCTGTTAATCTCACCGATGTGACGGATGCCAGAAGTTTTCGCAAAAAAGTCGTCGTGCGCACGCCGCTGAATGTGGCGGTGACGAAAGTGGAGCCCGAAGAAGTCGCCGTGGAACGGGTTTCGCCGGCCGAGTCAGCCAACGATCACAGGAATCCGAATTGAACATGAGCCAACCGAAGAAAATTTTCGGCACCGACGGAGTGCGCGGCACCGCCAACATCGAGCCGGTGACCGCCGAGACCGCCCTCAAGCTGGGCCGCGCGGCCGGCCACGTCTTCAAGAACATTGCGCCGCAATCGCGCGACC
>QHPA01000267.1 GCA_003218935.1 Verrucomicrobiota bacterium | reverse complement strand
GAACGTGACGGCATTGGAGATCTGGACGGCGGACCAGGAAAAGCTGGCCACCATACTGGCCGAGGAACCGCGCGTGCGGGCCCTCGCGATCCGCATCTTCGAAGCGCTGGAACAGGCGAATGGCGATACCAACAAACTCTCGGAACTGCCGGGGTTGCAAGAGGTGGGAAGTTATCTCCGACCACGCCTGATGCGACGCGATACGGCCGTCAAACTTCTTCTCCCCGACCGGGCCGACCCGGATTCGATCCAACGGTTCGAGCGCGAAGTGTGCCTGACCTGCCAGCTCACCCATCCCAACACGATCCAGGTTTACGACTACGGCCACACGCCCGAAGGCATCTTCTACTACGCGATGGAATTTCTGCGCGGACTGAATCTACACGAGCTGGTCCCACGATTTGGTCCGCAGCCCGAAGGCCGCGTGGTCCACATCCTCACGCAGATCTGCGATTCGCTGGCCGAGGCGCATGCCCTTGGTTTAGTGCATCGCGACATCAAACCGGCGAATATTTTCCTCTGCGACCGCGGCGGCGTGCCCGGCTGCGTGAAGGTGCTCGATTTTGGTTTGGTCCGCGAATACCGCAACGGCAGCCGTGACTTTACGCGCCTGATCGGCGGGAACGGGGCGGAGGGGACGCCTTTGTTCATGCCGCCCGAAGCGATCGAAGACTCCGCTCGCAGCGATCCACGGAGCGACATCTATTCGGTTGGCGCGCTCGGCTATTACCTGTTGACGGGCGAATACGTCTTCGCCGCCGAATCCATCCGCGATCTTTACGACAAACATGTTGCCGCATCGCCGATTCCGCCGAGCCAGCGCACCACCAATCGGATAAGTGCCGCGCTTGAAGCAACCATTCTCCGGTGTCTGGAAAAGGAGCCGGACGTTCGCCCGCAGTCGGTCACCGAACTGCGGGCGCTGCTGCTGACCAGCCCGCGCGCGTCGGAGTGGGGACCGCAGGCGCGGGCCGCCTGGTGGTCACGGTATCAAAGCAAAACAAGCGCGAGCGCCGACGAAACCGATCTTCGCGAATCCTCTTCCATCGATGCCAGCGTGAAGATTGACTTCGACATCTGGATAAAATAGCCACGGACGATTTCCGAGAGCTGGCGAAGACCCGCACGCCGTCGTCGCGTTCGTTGGGATTCGCAGGCCGAACAACTCTCCCGAACATCCGCGCGGCGCGGGCAGGCGTCGTCACGCAGGCCGGCTTCAAGCGCTCAATGCCTTGAGCAACTGGGCGCCCTGCGGGCTGCCCCAACCGGTGCAGGCATCCCAGCCCGGGTGCGCCTTGTACTTTTTTGAAGAGGAGAACGCCCCGTTGTCGCCCTCCACGATGTCGTGAAAACAGTTTGTGTTATTGGGCGGCTGATAAAGCAACGGATTGATGAAGCCGATGGGTTTGCCCAGACCCTGGTTGACCAGCGTAATCAGCGCCGCCCACAGCGGTGCCACCGCGCTGGTGCCGCCCGATGCCCCCTCAGCTCCGTCCACTCGAATGATATACCCGGTGTCGCTGTCCGCGTCGCCGGCCACGTCCGGCACTCCGCGCCAGCCGTCGCGTGTGTTCCAGACCACTTCTTTGGAAATCATGCCGTTGGCTGCTTCGAGGTGCGTGCCGACGCACGCCAGCACGTGCGGGCTGGACGCGGGGAAGTCCACGTTAGCCCTTTTGGAAGGTTTTTCCGTGTCGTCGGTGCCGTGGTCACCAGCCGCGCAGCAGATGGTGACTCCCATCGCTGCCGCCTCCTGACACACCGCGTCGTAGTCCTTTAAGCTCTGTTCCGTCGAGCTTAGTTCCGGCGCGCCCCAACTGATCGAGATCACCGACGGTTTGCGCACCGAATCGTGGACGGCCGCCCGCAAGGCATTAAGAAAACTATCATCGCTGTTCGGCGCGAAATAAACCGCCAGCTTCGCCTTTGGCGCGATGGCGCCGGCTACTTCGATGTCGAGCATGACTTCGCCGTCAGCGCTCTGCGGGTCGCCCGTGGGGCTGTTGTGGCCACCGTCCACTGAAACGGTCGTTACCGTGGGCATCGGAACACCGAGGCCAGTGAAATACTTTTTGAGGTCTGCTCGGCGATAGCCACCTCCAAATTCGAGGATGGCGATGCACTGGCCGCTCCCGTCCACACCCGTCGGGAAGTTATACACGCCGGCCACTTCGACCGGTGTGAATGGCCGCGCGCTTCCCGCGCGCGGCCGTTTGACTTTTGGGAGCGGTTTGAAGCGAAAGTGCGGCTGGACCACGGGGCGATTGTCCAAACCGAAAACGCCTTCAATGAGCGGCGCCACATCCTTTGGCACGCTGATCGCACCGGACCGATGACGGAATTTGACTTTGTTAAATACCGCTGCCTTCAGTTTGACACCGAACGCCGACTGCATTGCTTCGAGAGTTCCAGACAACCGAACCGTGCGCTGACCAGCATGACTGCTCACCACGTCCAGGTCGTGTTCATGTGCGAACTGTTCGATTCGCTCCACGTCCGCCGGGTCCGCGCCGAAACGAGCGGCGAACTCCTCACGGCTCAGATGCCGGCGCTGCGCCGGCGGCGAACCAGTCAGGGCAGCGAATTCAGTCGAATCAGCCAACGCCGCGCGCGGCCGCACTCGCACGGTCACTTCCAGGCGTTCATCGGGATCGAGTTTCCCGGTCAACTTTGCACCCTTCAGCGGTGTTTTGTGGCTACCCTGTATGATAACACGCGTGTTTCTTTGATTGGCTTTCATGGCTGTTCTCTTTGCGTAAACCGACACGATTTTTGCGACTGATCCTGACAAACTACTACTCCCCCCCTCTGCTGGCAGATTAAACCTGGCTCGGCAAGGAACATTTTCAAGGACTTTGCGCTTGGGGCAGGTCAGTTTTCGAGAACGGTGGCAAATAGCTGCGGAGCAGCGGTAGAAGGTAGTCCACGGCAGCCGTGGATTTGCGGTATTGGCAATCGGAACGCGTCTGCTGGTCCTGCAAACTGCCTGAAACCAGTGGGGTGTTCGCCCCTTGCCAATTCAGGTTTTCACCCGGCTACTCGGATTTAATGGTTCGGCTAAACAGGATAATGGCTCGGCGTCCAGTCGCCCTCCGGGCGATAGAAATGAAGACCGATGAATCAACTTTGAAACCGCTTTGGAGCAGGAAAACAGAAACGCAGAAATTCCAAGACTGAGAAAGGATGGATGAGTTTATGAAGAAGCAAGTTTATTGGTTGCCATCCTCGTTCAACCGATTGCATCAAGCGAAGTCAAGCCGCCGGTGCCGGTCAACCTTCGGGTTGGCACCGATCCGACGCGTTCCGATCGGATTCGCCTCCGCGTTTCAGGTGCGCCGGGGGCGACCTATGTCGTGGAGGAGGGTGGCGATCTCTCAGCCTGGACTCCCGTAGTCACCAACACCGACCCCAGCGCCGGTTACTTCGATTTTGTCGAGCCGCTGGCAGGCCCGTCTCCGCAGCGGTTCTATCGCGCGGTACCCTCGGCTCCGGCTGATTCCGTCTCCGCGCAAAATCTTTTGGAAGACTTCCGACAGGACAGGATTTTGGTCAAGCCCAAGGCCGGGATTTTGTCTGGCTTGGGACAGTTGCATGCGTTGGTGGGAGTGCAGGTTTTACAGAGCTATCCGGGCATCGGCAATTTGCAGGTGGTAAAGGCGCCTGCGGCGGCGAGCATCACCGATCTGATCTCCACTTATCGACGCAGCGGCCTGGTGGAATACGCAGAGCCGGATTACAAGGTCCAGGCGCTGCAGGCGCCCAATGACTTACATTATGGCGATGGATCGCTTTGGGACTTGCACAACACCGGCCTTTACGGCGGCACGCCCGGCGCGGATATCAGCGCGGAGGCCGCGTGGGACATTCAGAACAGCGCGGCCAACATCATCGTGGCGGTCATTGACACCGGCGTGCGCTATAGACACGAAGACCTGGCCGACAACATGTGGGTCAATCCGGGCGAGATTCCAGGTAATGGCGTTGACGACGACGGCGACGGGTACGTGGACGATGTGCACGGCATCAATGTCATCAACCATACGGGTGATCCAAACGACGATTACGGCCATGGCACGCACGTCAGCGGGACGATCGGCGCGGTGGGCAACAACACCGTCGGCATTGTCGGCGTTTGCTGGAAGGTTCAAATCATGGCGTGCAAGTTTCTGGACTCGACTGGAAACGGGTTCATCTCCGACGCCATCAAGTGCATGGATTACGCGCGCAGCAAAGGGGCGAAAGTCATCAACGCCAGTTGGGGCAGCACGAGCTTTACCTCGCAGGCGTTGCGCGACGCGATCGGTACCTTGCGCCAGGCCGGCATCATCTTCGTGGCCGCCGCCGGCAACTCGGCGGAGGACAATGGCGCGAATCCGATTTACCCGGCCAGTTACGACCTGGACAACATCATTTCCGTCGCCGCCACTACGCGCAACGATGATCTGGCGGTCTTTTCCAACTACGGCGCAACCACCGTGGACCTGGGCGCGCCCGGTGATCCGATCTTTTCCTGCTGGAACGGCTCCGACAGCGACTACCGCTATTTTCAGGGCACGTCGATGGCCGCGCCCCATGTCACGGGCGCCTGCGCGCTGTTGATGGCCCATTACCCGAACGATAATTATCAGCAAATTATCAATCGCATCCTCTCGAACGTTGATCGGCTGCCGAGCCTGGCGGGCAAGTGCGTTTCCGGTGGCCGACTGAATCTGCAACGAGCACTGTCGGGAGGCTCTACGTCGCAAGGACCCACAGTCAGAGTGGTGGCCACGGACCCGAACGCATCGGAACAGGGACCTGATTCAGGAACCTTCACCATCAGTCGCACGGGGGACACGTCGGCTGCATTGACGGTCAACTACACCTTGGGCGGCGCGGCGCAAAACGGAACGGATTACCAGCAACTGGGCGCTTCGGTGACGATGGCGGCGGGCGCCTCCTCGGCTACGGTGATAGTGACGCCGATTGACGACACTGTAGTCGAGGGCAACGAAACGGTGGTGCTCACGATTTCCACTGACGCGGCTTACAGCGTTGGTTCACCCAGCAGCGCGACGATCACGATCGCGGACAACGACGGGACGCCTTCTGCAGAGCCCGTCCTCACGCTGTCGGCATTTGATGCGGATGCTTCGGAGAGCGGGTCGGATAATGGCATCATCCGCTTCCACCGGACCGGCGACACTTCGCAGGCGATTCAGGTGAGCTGGACTTTCTCCGGCACCGCCGTCAATGGAGTCGATTACCAGCAACTGCCGACCACCAGCCCATTCCCCGCGGGTTTGGCGGATGCCGACCTGACGATCACGCCGATTGACGACTTGGAAGTTGAAGGGGATGAAACGGTGATTGTGACGCTGGTGGCCGGAGCGGGATACACCGTCGGTTCGCCCAGCAGCGCCACGGTGACCATCCACGACAACGATCAGCCGCAACAACCCACCGTGAGCGTGGTGGCCACGGATCCCGAAGCGTCCGAGCAAGGGCCTGATCCGGGCACGTTCACCCTGAGTCGCAGCGGCAGCATGGCCTTGGCGCTGACGGTCCGGTATTCGCTGGGCGGCTCCGCAGCCAACGGAATCGACTACCAATCCCTCCCCACCTCGGTAACGATTCCAGCCGGGGCCGCTTCAGCGACCGTCATGGTGACGCCGATTGATGACAGTCAGGTGGAGGGCGATGAAACGGTGGTGCTGACGCTTTCGCCGGACGCAGCCTACGATGTCGGTTCAGCCAACAGCGCGACGGTAACCATCCACGATAATGACTCACCACCTCCGACCGCGCCGACGGCGGACTTCACGGCGAGCACAACTTCGGGCCAGGCGCCTTTGGCGGTGCGGTTCACGGACCGGTCCAGCGGCAGCATCACTAGCCGGGACTGGGACTTTGGCGATGGTTCGTCGCACAGCTCGACGCAGAGCCCGTCGCACACGTACAACAATGCCGGGGACTACACGGTGACGTTGACGGTGACGGGCAGCGGCGGTTCCAACAGCAAGAGCCTGGCGATCCACGTGACGGCGGCA
>QHPA01000266.1 GCA_003218935.1 Verrucomicrobiota bacterium | reverse complement strand
TCCCACAATCGAGTGCCGGTCTCGAGGTAGCCGTCCATCCGGCCGCTGGCCACGTACGTCATCGCCAGCGCCGCCGCGCCCATGATGCGCACCTTGCGCACTCGATGCGCCAGCCGGTTCATCACCGGGATCATTTGGTCGAGGGTCCTTTTGGATTTGGCGAACCCGATCGAGACGACCGCCTCATTCAGGCGGTGGCGTCCGCTGACGCGAATGACTTTGCCGTTCAAATACGCGGGATGCCCGCGAATCGCCGTCCACAGCTCGTCGTAGAACGGGTCGTAAACCACGCCCACCACGGTTTCGTAGGAGGCGTCTGCATGAGGCTCGCCCCGCTTTTGGCGTTTGCTCTTTGAGTTCAGGGTTCCGCGTTCCACCTTCCGCGTCTGCAAAGCGATGGAGACGCAGCAATGCGGGATGCCGTAGGTGAAATTGACCGTGCCGTCGATCGGATCAACCACCCAGCGATGCTCCGCCTGGATATCGCCCAGCACACCTTCTTCTCCAAGGATGGCAATGCCCGGATAGGCCGATCGCAGCCTCTGTTCGATCAGCTTCTGACAGCGCACGTCCAGCTCAAGCTTGATGTCGTGCTGGGTGGCGGAATTGATCTTCTTCGGCGACCGAAAATTTCGGCGCATTAATTCGCCCGCCGCCTGGGTCGAGCAGTTTCCGTTTGTGCTCCAACTCCTTTTCACTCGCCGCGCGAATCAACCCCAGCAAGTCCACCGCTTCAATGAGCCGCGATACGCAGACATAACTTGCCCCCGCGTCGTAGAGCTTCGGCACGTCGGCGAACAACTCGGCATGCATGATGATTTGCGCCTGGGGATTGATCTCACGGAGTTGTTGCAACAGCCGCAGATTGTTCGTCCCCTTCAGGACCGTGTTCGGCAGCGTGCTGATGATGATTTCCGCCTGACCCACGCCCGCGTGGGCGAGCGTCTCGCGTTGGCTCACGTCGCCGTAAATGACCCGCACGCCGCGGCGGAGCAGTTCCTGATTCACGTGCGGATTAAAATCGATCACGGCCAGTTGCTTCAGCAGGCCCGGCTCGTTGCGTGAGATCTCCTCCAGCAGCGAACTGGCGGTCCACGAGAAACCGAGCAGGAAAATGCGCGGCAGTTGGACCGGAGCGGCGGATTCGCCGTTGCGTTGGCCCAAATCTTTCAGGCCGATTCTCTGCAACGAAGCAATTCCGTAACGCAGCAGCGCGTCGGTGTGCGCCAGAGCGTAACTCGAAGCGATCGCCAGGAAGGCGAACGCGTAGGAAACGATTCCCACCGTCGTCTGGCTGATCTGGCCCGATTGCAGACCGAGCGCCAAAACGACCAGTGAGAGTTCGCTGACCTGGCTGAGATTGATCGCCGACAGCAGGCTGGCGCGATGCCCCAACCGCATCCAATGGAGCACCGGGAAAATGGTGACCAGGCGGCTGGCCACCACGAACGCGGCGAAAATCAGCGACCCGTTGAGCGGGTAGGCGGTCGGTTCCGGCACCTTCATGCCGAGCGCGACAAAAAACAGCGTCACAAAAAAGTCGCGCAGGCTCGTGACTTTTGCCGTGACATCGAGCGTGTAAGGAAAAGCGGAGATGGCGACTCCGGCCACCAGCGCGCCCATCTCGCGAGACAAGCCGAACTGGCCAGCCAGACCCGCGAGCAGAAAGCACCAGGCCAGCGCGCCCACCAACACGAGCTCCGGCAGTTGAGCGATGACGCGGAACAGCGTCGGCAACAGGAAGCGGCTCATGCTGAACGCCACCGCGATCAGGATGAACACTTTCACAAACGACCGCGCCAGCAGTTCCGCCGATGGCGCTGAGAGGTTCGGCTCAATAGCCAGAAAAAGCACCGCGAACAAGTCCTGCAGCACCAGAATGCCAACGGTGATCCGACCCGCGATGGTTTCCAATTCGTGTTTGTCATACAGAATCTTGATGACGATGACGGTGCTGCTGAGCGCCGCGGCCACCGCCAGATAAAGCGCGTCGAGCGCCCCGGGGTGAAGTGGGAGCCCCAGCGCCCGGAAAAGGATGACGCCCAGAATCCCGCCGCCAAAAATCTGCGCGATGCCGGTCAGGGTGATGGCGCGACCGGCCCCAAGTATTTGTTTCAAGTCGATTTCCAGTCCGATCATGTAAAGCAGCAGGATCAATCCCAACTCTGAGATCGTGGCGATGGATTCGTGGTCTTTCACGAGTCCGATGCCGACCGGTCCCACCAGAAAACCGGCGACCAGGTAAGCGAGAATCACCGGTTGTTTGAGGATTTGCGCCGCCACCGCCAGCAGCCACGCGGCGATGATGCAAATGGCGATGTCCGTTAACAGATGATGGCCCACGACAAGCGAGTTTAGGAAACCGTTTCGCGCAAGGAAAGCAAACTCCAAAAATGGCAGTGTCCTGATTGGATGGCGGCGGTGCTGCGGCACCGCCGTACGCCCGGCCGCGGCGCACCCACGTGAAGCAGATCAGGACACTACCCCAAAGCGAGTCGTGCAAATCAACGTCCGAAAAGGCGACTCAGCAGCGACTTCTTTTCCGGCCCCTTCTGACAGGCAAACAGCGGCGTCTCGCCGTGAAGCCGAACAACGGTTCCCGGCCCGTATCGCCCCCAGGAAAAGCCGTCGCCGGTCTTTGCGTTTCGGAGGTCGATGAGCTGAAACGACCCGTCAAGCGTTTCGGCAAAGGATTTGAGTTCGCGGTCGGACGAGATTTCGAGCGGAGTCATGGCTGCTCTCCCAAAGCCCTTAGTGCGTCCTTTATCTGCTGCTGCTTCGCCTGCCAGTCGGCGAGGCGTTTCTTGTGTTCTTCCAAAACGCTCGGCGGGACTTTTTGCACGAACTTGGAATTGTTGAGCTTCGATTGCACCTTCTCAATCTCGCCTTCGATCTTCGCCAGTTCCTTTCGCAATCGCGCCTTCTCCGCCTCAACATCCACGAGTCCTTCGAGCGGCAGGAAGAGTTCGCCCAAGTCAGTCAGCGCGGACGGCGTGCCTTTGCGTGGCGTGAAATTCGGGTCCACGTCTAGCGTTTCGGCGTTGAGCAGTAGCTTGATGACGTCCGCTTCTTCCGGCGGAAGCGGGTCCTTCGCCTTGAGAACGAACTTCACTTTCTTGTTCGCGGCGATGTTGAACTCGCGGCGGAGATTGCGGCCGCGGGTGACAAGTTCGTATTTCACGTCCACAAACCGCTGGTCGCTTTCGTTGAGGCCGTAGTGTGCTTTGAAATCGTCGTCGAGCGGTTTCGGCCAGTGCGCGAACATGATGGTGTCGCCGCCCTGGTCGGCCGGGAGGTCGCCGTTGTAACCCATCCCGTGCCACAGTTCCTCCGTGATGAACGGGAGGAAGGGATGGAACAAGCACAGGGTGTGCGACAGAGCGAAATCAATCACCGCGAGTTTGTTCGCGCGGCGCGTGTCGGGTTCCGCGTTCCCCGTTCCGCGTTCCGCGTTTCCGAGCGCCGCCTTGCTCGCCTCGACGTACCAGTCGCAATACTCGCTCCAGAAGAAACGGTAGAGCGTGGCAGTCACTTCACTGAATTTGTATTCGGCGAAGGCGACGTCGATTTCGCGAATCGCCTGGTCGAGCTTGAGCAGAATCCACTTGTCGTCGCTCGTGAGCAGCGCGGGATTGATTTCGCCCTGAACCTCATACCGTAGGACAGGCGTCGCGCCTGCCTCATCTTTTGAAGTATGTTTGGAATCAGTTGGAGACAGGCTGGAAGCCTGTCCTACGAGCTGGCGGAAGCGGCAGGCGTTCCAGAGTTTGTTGCAGAAGTTGCGGCCCAGCTCGACGTGTTGCTCGTCGTAGAGCACGTCCTGGCCGAGCGGCGCGCTGCGCATGATGCCGAACCGGAGCGCGTCGGCGCCGTAATTGCCGATGAGCTCGA
>QHPA01000265.1 GCA_003218935.1 Verrucomicrobiota bacterium | reverse complement strand
GGAAATGAGCGAACTTCAGGACGTCAGCGAAGCTTTTGATTTCCTTGCGGGGATCAAAGTTTTTCTTTGCCCAGTCGAGCCAGAACGGGCACCCGGTCTCCGGCGAAAAATGCCACTGGACGATTTCGCGCAGGTGGGCGTCGAGTTTTTCCTGCGCGGCTTTGATGGCGGCCCGGTCAACAGACATAAATCAATTTTCGATTCGGGATTTGCGATTGTCGATTTTGAATTTTGGATTTTTGCCGGTTCCTGAAGGCGCCCCTCCAGGCAACGAGGCGGAGTGTCCCACGCCCAAGCTGGCAAAATGAGCCCATTCTCACGCTCTCTGGTGCGGCTCAGGCCCATGGGACTCACCAGGGCGGCTCGAGCCAGGCGGTTCCGCTATTTTTTTTCACCGAGTCCTTTCGGGTTCACGTCCACTTTAGGCTGGTCGCTGCTCGGCGCGTGGCGCGCGGCGTCGTGAATCGCGTAGAG
The DNA here is from genome assembly GCA_003218935.1 of Verrucomicrobiota bacterium. GTDB lineage: Bacteria > Verrucomicrobiota > Verrucomicrobiia > Limisphaerales > AV2 > AV2. The sequence goes on along the minus strand of QHPA01000265.1, from coordinate 3,244 downwards.
ATGCGCGTTGCTCGCGACGTAGATGACGCCGTTGGCCACGATCGGCGTGGAATAAACCGGCGATCCGAGATTCGGGCCGTCCTCTTCCTTGCCGGCGATCAGCATCTTGCTCAGGATTTGCTTTTCCTTGCGGGCAGCCAGGACCACGAAGTCGCCGTCTTCATCTCCGCAATAGACCTTGCCGTCGGCGACCAGCGTCGAGCCCCACATGTGCGCCTTCATGTCGTGCGTCCAGTACAGCTTCCCCGTCTCGGCGTCGAAGCAATGGACGAAGCCGGAAAAATCGCCGACGAACAGCAGACCAGTGTCCGGGTCAATCGAGACCGTCGAGATGCTGCGGTGGATCTTGTCGTAGCTCCAGATTTTGCCGGTCTGCGTGACGTCGCCGGTCCTGGTCGCGTCGATGCAGGTCAGGATGCCGACGCCTTCGCCGTGTTCGGGGTCCTGGCCAACGGCGACGTAAACGCGATTCTTATAGAAGACCGGTGTCGCGTTGATTTCACTGACGCCTTCTGCCGCGGGGTACTTGAATTTCTTCCGCTCCGGCGGGTTGCAATCGTATTTCCAGGCGACCTTGAGGTAGGTCGAGTCTGTTTCCTTCACCGGCTTCGCGTCGAAGGCGTAGCAGTAGCCGTCGCCGCCGCCGAAGAAAACCAGTTTCCTGCCGTTTACCACACCCATCGACGGGGAGCTCCATTGGCCATGGAAAATGTGCGGACCGATGTGAGCGTCGTCCTCGGCGACGAATTCACCGGTCTTCTTATTGAGCGCGATGAAACTGGGTGAGTTGGGCGACGGAATGTTCACGTGGGACCAGTCCTGTCCGTTGGAAGTGCAGGCGTAAACCAGGTCGTCCACGATGAGCACGGAACAGTTCGACGCGTTGTGCGGGAAGGCTCCGAGTTCGTCCATCATGTTATAGACCCAAATGATGTCGGCGTCGTGCGGGCCGATTTTCGCCTTCGGTTTGCCACGGCCGACGACGTATTGCGCCTCGTCTTTGAACGGGCCGTCGTTGCCGTTGGCCATGCCTTCGGTGTCGAGACAAATCACTTCACAGCGGCTGGTCACGAGATAAACGCGGTTGCCTTCCACGCACGGCGAGGAAAGCAAGCCGAGTCCCTCCCAGTCATTGACTTTGCCGGACGCCAGCTTGGGAACGACGAGTTGCCAGAGAAATTCGCCGGTCTTCTCGTCCAAACACAGCAGGATGCTGCGGTCGCCCTCATGTTGCGGGTCGCGCGGATTTTCGTTGTTCGTTCCGATGAAAACCTTGCCGCCGGCGACGACGACGTTGCCGTAAGCCTGCGAACCGAGGTTAGCCACCCACTTGACGTTTTTGGTGGTCTGGATGTCGATGTCCTCCGTGCCGGACTTGGGTTTGCCGGGGTCGAAGCGGTCGGGCAAACCTTTGGCGGGCGAATACATGTTGCGTCCAGGGTCGTTGCCGCCCCAACGCGGCCAGTCCTGGGCGGGCATCGCGGGGCAGATTAAGATTAAAAGGAAGATTAAGAGAGGGGCGGCCGTGTTCTTAATCTTACTCCTATTCCCTTCGGCGATATTCAGCGGAATTGAAGTGGAGGCACGATCCAGTTGGCCGTGCGCTGAAAGCTTCGGGGGGACACGCTCGAGAATCTCCGTTAGCCAGGTAACGAATTTCAGCGAGCGCTGATAGACCGCCAGTTTTTCGTGATCGAAGCGGATGGTTTTCATGGAGGGATTAAGATTAAGAGAAGGATTAAGATTAAGAGGCTAATTCGCTGTCACCGAAATGTTGTCGATAAAGACGCGCATGTCCTGCGGCGAAAAGCCGAACAGTCCGGGGCAGCCGTTATGATGCGCGTGTTTGTGAGGCACTTCAAACGTCCAGGCCGCCGGCTCCGCCTCGCCTTTAGGCCAGGCTTTCGCGCGCACCACGCCCGAACCGTCCGCCGCCACATCGACTCGCGCCTTCAAGTGATACCAGACGTTCGGCGACCAGTCGAATTCCTTTCCGAAACGGAACAATTCGTCGTTCGAGCTGATTTCCAGTTTCTTCTCGTTACCCTTGAGCACAATCTTATAGCGCTGATTGATGACACCCGCGTCGGACATCTTGCGTTTATTGCCTTCGCTCATCACATCGGCTTCAATCGTGTAATTCTCTAACTGCGGGTCGCCCATGAACACGGTCGCGCGCTGGAAAAAGCGATTGTCGATGGTCTTGACCAGGGCCTTGTTGCCGTCCTTATCGCGCACGTCGAATTTGAACCGCGCGCCAATCCAGGGCAGCGGCGGATAGGCAAAGGGCGTGGGCGGCTCGACGTTGTTGGTCGTCGTCTCACTCAACTGGAACGCCTCAAAATCCTGTTTGATGGGCAGTCCGGGAAGAACGCGCCCGCGGAACGTGCCGCGCAGGTTGCCGGCAACCGCTTCGAACGCGCCCGCCGAAGGCGCCGGGTCAGAAGCGGCGACCAGTTGCCCCGCTTCATTGAAGTCCGCTTTCATCGAAGCCCTCACCCGCGCCGTCGGCGGAATGTAATGCGACCATTTGATCTGCTTCGGGTCTTTGACTTCCTCGACCGTCAACCCGTTCGCGTCGAGCGCCCGCACGCGAAACGAGACTTTGTCGCCTGGTTTCAACAACACCTCCGAGGGAATGATCTGAACCCGGTCGGCGGGGCCGGGCGCAGGCCACTTTTCTTCAGCCGGTTCGTGCGGCAGACCTGGGTTGGTTCCTTTCCTGCCAAAACAATAAAGCTGCTTGCTCGTCTGCACGTAAATCTTGCCGTTATAAACCGACGGCACACCGAAGCAACGACCGTCGAGCACGGCGTGGGAGAGGATCTCCCCTCCACTGGCACCCGGCTTCACGATGTAGAACGCGCCTTTGCCGGCCGCTTCGTCGCCGCCTTCCTCTTTCTGGCCCGGTTCGTTCAGAATCGGCACATACAACTTGCCGTCGGCATAGATGGGGCAGGCGTTGCGTTGCTCGATGCCCAGCTTCAGTTTCCAAAGAATTTTTCCGCTGTTCGCGTCGATGGCAGCGAGGTTGCCGACCTCGCTGGTCAAATAAACCGTGTCGCCGACGAGGATCGGTGAGCTGGTGGAAGTGCGCAGCTCGTTGCTCCAAAGTTCGACTTCCGAACGCGGTACGACGACCGGACCGGCCGCTGCGTTGGCCGGCGTCGCATGCGGAATTTTCATTCCCACCATCTGGCCGGGTTCATAAGGCGTGCCGTAAATCGCGATGATCTTGTCGTTG
>QHPA01000264.1 GCA_003218935.1 Verrucomicrobiota bacterium | reverse complement strand
TCCTCCGGCAGAGCCAGAGGTTTCCCATGACAATGAAAACCATCGTCATTCGCTACTGCAAGACCTGAGGGTCGTATAAACCGCGAGCCGTCCGTGTGGCGGCCCTGTTGGAACGCGAACTCGAAGTCAAGGCCGAACTGGTCGAAGGCAGCCTCGGCGAGTTCACCGTGCGGGAAGGCGACAAAGTCGCCGCTAAAAAGGGCCTCCTCTTTTTCCCGCCTGACAAAAAAGTCCTCAACGCCGTCCGCGAGGCGCTGGCAGATCAGCCGGGCGACCACGTTTAAACCACGAATGGACACGAATTCACACGAATCAGGCGGGGTAGCAGCCGGCGCGCACCGGCCGATGGGACGCCTCCTTATTATCGCCGGGCGTCTGGCGACGAAGTCCTCCAGTCTCTGAAATTATTTGTGTTCATTGGTGTTCATTCGTGTTTGAGTTGAGTGCAGTTTTTCCTTCCGCCTTCATCCTTCCTCCGTCATCCTTTCCCTGGTATGGGCACTCGACGTGAGGCGCGGGAACGCGCTGTTCAATTCCTGTTTCAATACGATTTGAATCCTCCGGAAAATCTGGAGGCTGCGCTCGACCAGTTCTGGGTCTCGCAACAAACCGCCGCGCTCGCGGAAGAAAAAGGCCCGGCCACCTGGGGAGAGAAAATCGAGTTGCCGCTGCCTACCGCAGAGGAGTCCGCCGTGCGGCTCTTCGCCGAACCGCTTATTCGGGGCGTCATCGAACATCGGAACGAAATCGACGAGCACATCAAAAAGCATGCGAAGAACTGGGAGCTGCATCGCATGGCCGCCGTGGACCGCAATGTCCTCCGGCTCGCCATTTATGAAATGCTTCATCGCGAGGACATCCCGCCCGTCGTCAGCATCAACGAAGGCGTCGATATCGCCAAAAAATTTTCCACTCAGGACAGCGGCAAGTTCGTCAACGGCATCCTCGACAAAATCAAAGGCGAACTGCTGCGCCCGGCGCGCATTATCAAATGAGTTTCCAGTTTCAGGTTTCGAGGTGCAAGTCGGCCGCCCGCCCCAGGGACGGAGCCCGCGAGCCATTCCGCATTCCGCATTCCGCATTCCGCGTTTGAACGATGTTCGCCGACCTCCACCTGCACACGATTTTTTCTGACGGCACTTACACACCCGAAGAATTGGCCGGGCGCGCCCGACAACTTGGACTGGCCGCCATTGCGGTGACCGACCACGACACGGNCGAATTGCATTTGCTCGGTTACTTTGTCGATACGCAAAATCCCCGCCTGCTCGCGGAAATGGCGAAATTCCAAAAAGTTCGCCAGAACCGCATTCGCGAAATGGTTGCCCGGCTGAACGCGCACAACATCCCGCTCCAGGCCGACGCGGTTTTCGCCATCGCGAATTGCCGCTCGCCCGGCCGTCCGCACGTGGGCCGCGCTCTGGTGATGGGCGGCTTCTGCGCGAACCTCGACGAGGCCTTCGAACGATTTCTGAAAAAGAACCGGCCGGCGTGGGTCCCGAAGTTCAAAATCTCCGCGCACGATGCAATTGCGTTGATCCATCAGGCGGGCGGACTCGCGGTCATGGCGCACCCCGGCTTGAACCGCACGGACAAAATCATTCCGGACCTGGTGAGCGCCGGTCTGGACGGCCTGGAATGTTTCCACACCAAACACACTCCCTCGACCTCCGAGCGCTACGTGCGCCTGTCGAAGGAATTCAACCTGGCCATCACGGGCGGCTCGGACTGTCACGGCCTGAGCAAAGGCAAACCCCTCATCGGCACCGTCAAGCTGCCTTACGAATACGTTGAGCGTCTCAAATCCACCGCCGCCCGCCGCCGATCCAAACTTCCCGTTCCGCATTCCGCGTTCCGCGTTCCGCGTTAGACTATGGGCTTGTTCGACAAACTCAAAGCCGGTTTGCAGAAAACCCACAGCCGGCTGGCCCACGAAATCAAACGCATCGTCACCGGCTCGCCAAAACTGACCGGCGCGACGCTGGAGGAACTCGAAGCCGCGCTGCTCGGCGCCGACCTCGGCGTCGCGATGACGCATCAGATCATCGCCGCGGTGAAAAAGGCTTACGAAACCCAAGGCGGGCGTGGCGTGGATGTCTTCACCATCGCGCGCTGTGAAGTCGAGAAAAGTCTTTCCTCGAACCATGGCGAACTGCGCAAAACGTCCGGCGGCCCCACAGTCGTCTCCATCGTCGGAGTCAACGGCACCGGCAAGACGACCACCGGCGCCAAGCTCGCGCACCTGATCCAGGCGCGCGGGCAATCCGCGTTGCTGGCCGCGGGCGACACCTTTCGCGCTGCCGCGATTGAGCAGCTCAAACTGTGGGGCGAGCGCTTGAACGTGCCGGTTATCGCCGGCGAATACGGCGCCGACCCCGCGTCCGTCGCGCACGACGCTGTGACCGCAGCGCTCGCGCGCAAGGCCGACTATCTGCTCGTCGATACCGCCGGCCGGCTGCACACCAAACACAATCTGATGCAGGAATTGCAGAAGCTGCATCGAGTCATGGACAAGAAGCTGCCCGGCGCGCCGCACGAAGTTCTGCTCGTTTTGGATGGCTCGACCGGCATGAACGCGCTGAACCAGGCGCGCGAATTCAACAAGGCGGTGAAGCTGACCGGCCTCGTCATCACCAAGCTCGACGGCACGAGCAAAGGCGGCATGGTTGTGGCGATCCAGAAAGAACTCGGCCTGCCCATCAAATTCATCGGCGTGGGCGAGCAGCCGGACGATCTGCAGCCGTTTGACGCCAAACAGTTCGCGGCGGCGTTGTTTGAAGAATAAAACCAATTCGTTCAACGCAAAGACGCGAAGGAGCAATGAATTTTAACCACGGATGAACACAGATGGACACGGATCAAGCGTGTCGCAATTTCATTATGCTGGATGTGCCTTGTGAAATTTTGACGTTCAAATAAAATAAATCTCGTGCCGACAACCTACTTGTTCCAAATCGACATGAACAAGGACAACGATGCGTTCTTCAACGCACGCAAGTCTTCGGCAAATTATGTCTATGCAGGAGTTGCGGTGGGAATCGGTTCGTCATCAGATTGGATTCCAGACTTGATAGAAGTTGTCGTTGATGAGTCGGGAAATTTCATATTGAGATTAATCGAACTTGAGGCACAAAAGCCTGATGCTCTTATTTCGAGCAGAAAGTACTTGCCCGAAAATTCCACCGGAATTTTTGGCACATTCTGTGAATATCTTGAACGTGTGATTCGCGCATGCCGTTCCAGAGCCGACTCGCGTGAAGATGAATTTGTCCGACTCAAAACAAAACTATCGAAAGCCGAAAAGATTTCAGTCACGTCGGCAGGCGCTTTGAGAGCATCTACGGTTTTTGTGGAAGAGCTGCCTCTCATGGATCAGCCAAAGAGTCTCGTGCGAACGCAATCCATTGAGAAAATTCTTGGCTGGGAGACCCCAAACTTTACTGGCACTTTACGATTGAGCGGGGATAAAGCTGCGACTCTTGGCCGGGCTATCTTGGTTCTGGATGCCGTTATTCGCTAGCTTGATCACAGTGACGCTACATTCAAAACATGGCGAGGACAGGATAGAAGTCAGCCGCTCAAGAAATTATTGAAGAAAAACGGCCCCGCTCATCCATGCCTTCGTGCTTTTATTTCCGAAAAAGGGTTTTCTGGAACTACTTTAGATTTTGAAAAGCTTGTTTCCGAGTTGGCCGAGATATGGTCTGACGGTGGCAATAGAAAAATGAATCAAGACGATGTTCGTGGTTTTATAAATCGCTATTTTCCAGTTGCGGCCAGGATTAGTGCCAGTGACCGGATGCCTGCCATTTTTGATGTCGCGCGAAAATTTTTGGCTAATGCGGCCACTTAATCACACGGTGCGCCTGCATTGAACGAATCCGTGTTCATCGGTGTTCATCCGTGGTTGGATTCTCATTCCTTTCAGTTTGAGCCTTCTGCCGTCGGCCGCTACGCTGCGGCGCGATGTCTCACGCCCAGTTCATGTGCCTCGCCCTCCGCCTCGCGCGCCGCGGCTTTGGCCAGACTTCACCGAATCCAATGGTCGGCGCGGTGCTCGTGAAGAACGCCAAAATCATCGGCCAAGGCTGGCATCATCGCGCGGGCGAACCGCACGCGGAAGTGGAAGCGATTCGCGATGCGCAAAGACGTGGGAACAGCACCAAAGGCGCGACGCTTTATGTCACACTCGAACCGTGCAGCACGCACGGCCGCACGCCGCCTTGCACCGACGCCATCAAAGCCGCCGGCATTCGGCGCGTCGTTGTCGGCGCGACGGACCCCAATCCGAAACATCGCGGCAAGGCATTCAAAATTTTGATACGCGCGGGAATAAAAGTCACGGTGCTCGCCGAATGGGAAGGTAGGGCGCGTCGCTCCGTGCGCGCCGATCCGGATCCTGCCAGGCAGCCGCGCGCACAGGACCGCGCGCCCTGCCAAAAACTTGCGGACGAATGCGCGCGTCTGAACGAAGCGGTCAATCATTGGATTGTTCACCGCGCGCCATTCGTCACCGTGAAGGCGGCGATGACCCTGGACGGGAAAATTGCGACGGCCGACGGCGAATCGAAATGGATTACCGGCGACATGGCGCGCGCTTACGCGATGAAGCTTCGTCAGGGCGCGGATGCGATTCTGGTCGGCGTGAACACCATTTTAACAGATGACCCGAGTCTGACTTTGCGACCGCGGAACGCGGAACGCGGAATGCGGAATGACGGGAAGCTGCGTCGAATCGTTCTCGATGCGATGGCGCGAACGCCTTTGAATGCAAAAATAGTAAACGACGAACACGCCGCGTTGACCACGATCGTCGTCGGCAAAGTGGCGCCCCAAAAACGAGTGGCGGCGTTGGCAAGGCGCGTGAAAGTCATTACGGCGCCGATTGTCAAATCGAGAATCGAGAATCGAAAATCGAAAATCGATTTGCGCTGGCTGCTCAAAAAACTTGGCGGCGAAAATGTGACGAGCCTGCTGGTCGAAGGGGGCGGCGAAGTGAGTGGGTCGTTTCTGCTCGGTGGTTTTGCGCAGCGCGTCACG
>QHPA01000263.1 GCA_003218935.1 Verrucomicrobiota bacterium | reverse complement strand
GTTCTCCAGCCTCCACACGTCAACGCTTGGCTCGATCAAGCTACCCCAGCGCGGGACCGCAATGACTGCTGATACGAAGCAAGCCATTGCCGGCCTCGTGACCGAGAATCAACCTGCGATTGAGTTGCTGCACAAGGCCGCCGTTTCAGGGAAATGTCGTTATCAGATTGACTTAAAGAAGGGAGTAAACATGGAACTTCCTCATTTGGCCGGGCTGCGTGACTCAGGCCGGCTCCTCCTGCTCAACGCGGCCTTCAACCTTGAGCAGGGCAAGGTGGAAGCGTCTCTTCAATCCATTACCGACACACTCGGCGCAGCGCTTTCGCTGGAAGACGAACCGTTGTTGCTTTCCCAACTCGTCCGAATCGCTTTGGAAAAGTTGAGCGTCTCGGCTTTGGAACGTGTTTTGAGTCAACACGGACTGGAAGAAAAACAGATAGCGATCGCGGCGTCGGCGTTTCGTAACGCAGAATGCCCAATGGGGCTGCATCGCGCTTTCGTCGGTGAGCGCTGCACCGGGATAAACCTGTTCCAGATGTCACCGCAAAATCGAGCAGCGGTGTTCTCGAAGACTTCAGAGGGGGCGGCCCGATTCAAGGATAACGCGCAGTCCGTGGACGGGGATTTTCTATTTTTCCTGAGAATTATGGAGAGTGAAACCGAGGTTACAAAATTGCCTTATCCAAAAAGACTGCAGGCGGCGAAGGACGTGCGCCCGGAAATCATCCGCTCGGCAAAAGAACAAAAGTATTTGGTTTCGGCGCAGCTCTTGCCGGCATTCGGTTCAGTAGTCGAAAAAGACGCGGAAAATGTTGCCTTATTGCGTGCGGCTCGAACAGCGCTTGCGGTGGAGCGATTTCGTTTTGCCAACCGGAAACTACCCGAAAACCTCGATTCAATCGCTCCCAGTTTTCTTGACGCGATTCCCGTCGACCCGTTCGACGGAAAGTCGATCCGTTTCAAGAAGCTGGCCAAGGGCTATGTGGTTTATAGCGTCGGCAAGGATACGCAGGACAATGGCGGGAAAGAGAAGGGGGACTCCGAGACGGATTACGATCTCACTCTCACGGTAGAACGATAGTCGGTTCCCGATCGCCGCCACGTTAACAGTGCGAACTTTCTGTTTACGCCATCTGCCCGCGCGTCACGCCAAGCTGATTCAACAACTTCAATTCGCGCCAGAGCTGCGCGCCGGTGATTTCGCCGCGCAACAAGTGGCGATATTTCTCAATGGTCTGCGCCACCTGTTCCGGCGTTTCTTTCAGGAACTCGATCCGGAATGTCCTTGCCCCCAGTGCGAGCAAGTGTGAAACAAATTCCGCGCCGGTTTGCGCCAGCGCGTTGAACACCGTGTTGCGACAGCCGGCGTCGGCCTTGAGCGGGTGCAGCGCGCCCACACGATCGCGCAACTGCACGTCGTGCTGGTCGCACGGCCGGCCGCAATTCGTGTAGTCCGTGCCTCCCGCAACACCGCTTCGAGCTGCGTGATGTTCAAATCGTATGATGCCGTAACGCGTTCGAGGCCGTGGCGATGGACGAAATATTCCGCCGTCAGCGGGTTGGCGACGTTGAGGGAGAAATCGCCGATACACCGGCAATCAGCGAAAAATTTCAAGTGATCGTAATTGCGGATGAGGTAGCCGTCGGCGTTGCAGGCGCGGACCTGTTTGAGAATCCATTCCTCGCCGGTTTTGAAGATGCGCGGCGGAGCGACCCAGATTTCAAAACGTGGATCGCGGAACGCGGAGTGCGGAATGCCCGCGTCGTCTGTGGTCCGGTTTGTCGTCGGCTGATGCGGCGATTGACGGACGCGGACGACCGCTTCGCGGTATTTCTTCGGGTCTTCAAACTCGCAGTAGATCGTCTCCACGGCGCAACGCAACGCGGCTTCGAGTTGCGGCAGGCTGCGGACCAGGACAACAAGTTCGGCGGTTGCCGAACTGTAGCCGCAACCTTTAGGTTGCGTGAAAGGGCGCAAGCTGAAGCTTGCGGCTACGTCCTCCTTTAATGTCCAACGCCTGGGCCGCTCACGGAGCGTTTCCAGTTGCGCAACGGCCTCGCGTCGCAGGCGATTCAACTCGCTCACCGGCAGCATCACGTCACCCGCGAGAAGGTTTTTCATTTCGCCGAGCCTGAACGCTGTGCCGCCGAGCCGGCCGAGTTTTTCGCGCAAACGTTCAGTGTTGAGCGGCTGCTTTTCAGCCTTCGCCAGCGCCATCGCCGACTCGACCTGAACGACGTGGCCAATTTCGTCGCGAGCGATGAGTGTCATTGGTCGGCCGACGTGTCCGTGCACTTCCATTTGGATCGGTCGCTGGAAATGTGGCCGGTCGCCCGAGAAACTCTGACGCAACTGCCGGTCCAGTTCGGGATCGCTCGTCTTCCACACTTTGTCACCAACGTGAACCCGCGAGAAATCAATGTCGCCGCGGCCGAAGGTGAGCAAGACTTCACAAGGTGGGACAGGCATCCTGCCGGTCTCCCCCTTTCTGGTCCCACGGTGCGGATGCTGTGCGATCGGAGACAGGCGAGACGCCTGTCCTACGTTGATTACATAGACCCGTCCGCCCTCCTCTTTTTCTTCGGGATGTCCGGCGTCGAACACCACGCCATCGCCCGCCTTGATCGGCGCGAGCAAGTGGACGAAAACTTTTCCGCCCTGGACACGCGTCACTTCACCGAGATAGACACCGCGCTTTTTACCGAAGCGGGCGTGGACAAGTTCCTGATTGTTGATGCCGCCAAACCAGCCGGTGTAAAGCCCGCGCGAGAAGGCCATCTCGATTTCATAGCGCGGAATGCGGAACGCGGAACGCGGAATTTCTCCAACGACAGTGTCCGTTTCGAGCTCTGAGTTCCGAGTTCCGAGTTCATCGAGCGCCCGGCGGTAAACCCGCGTGATGTTCGCGACGTATTCCGCCGATTTCAGGCGGCCCTCAATCTTGAGCGACACCACGCCGGCGCGAATCAAATCGGCCAACACCTCCAGGCCCGCCAAATCCTGCGGGCTGAGCAGGTAGCGCTTGTCGCCGAGCGGAACCGGGTTGCCGTCGGAAATCAAATCATAGGGAAGGCGACAAGCTTGAGCGCATTCGCCGCGATTGGCGGAACGGCCGCCCAGCGCCTCGCTGGTCAGACACTGGCCGGAATAAGCAACACACAACGCACCGTGGACGAAGACTTCCAGCGGAAGTGGCGGGGTGGGGCGCGTTGTCCCTAACGCGCCGCCAACACCGTCGGCGTGGGGACAGGCCGCCCTACCTTGACTGTTCTGAATCTTCTCAATTTCCTTGAGCGAACACTCGCGCGCCAGCACGACGAGGTGGCAGCCGAGTTCGCGCGCAAACTCCACACCGCCGGCGCTGGTGATGGTCATTTGCGTCGAGGCATGAATTGGGAAGTCAGGCGAGAGCCGGCGGATCAGCCGGCAAATACCGACATCCTGCACGATGGCCGCGTCCACTCCGGCGGTGATGATGGCGCGCAAATACTGCTCGGCCTCGGCCATCTCGTTGGCGAACACGAGCGTGTTGAAGGTGACGTAGCCCTTGACGCCGCGCCGATGGAGGAACTCCATCAGCTTCGGCAGGTCGGCCTCGGTGAAATTCCGCGCGCGCATCCGGGCGTTGAACTTTCCCAGGCCGAGGTAGATCGCATCGGCGCCGTTCTCGACGGCAGCTTTCGCACATTCCCAATCGCCGGCCGGGGCGAGCAGCTCCGGAATGGAGAGCGCGGAGCGCGCAGGGCGGAATGAACCGCCCGATTGTTCCGAAGCAATCGTTTTTTCGACCGACGTTGTCTGATGTTTCGCCATCGTTCAACTGGTGGGGCGAGCGCCCTGGCGAGCCGTGACTCAGCAGCCACCGGGGTAACGAGGTGGACCATGGTTTCCGCCTCCTGCCGTCGGCGGCTACGGGATCCGGGCTCGTCGGAAGCCTTGCCCTGCCGAATGACGAGAACCTACACAGCCCGGGACCCGGCGCAATCTTCATCTGGCTGCGGTGGTTCAGCGAAGCTGGAAGCTTCGTAACTTGCAGGCAAGGATGCCCGCGCTACACTCCGGCCATGCGCGTCTTGATCGTTGGCTGCGGTTACGTCGGGTTGCCGTTGGGGGCCGAACTCGCCAATCAGGGGCATGAAGTCATTGGAGTGCGCCGCACCAAGGACGCGGAAGCAGAACTAAAGGCTGCGGGAATTCAGCCGCGCGTCGCCAACATCACCAAACCGGAGGATTTGGCGAAGTTGCCCGCGCCGTTCGATTGGGTCGTGAATGCTGTTTCTTCAAGCAAAGGAGGTGTCGAGGAGTATCGCCAGGTTTATCTCAACGGCACGCGCAACCTGATTGAATGGCTGACGCCCGCGCCGCCGAAGAAATTTGTTTATACGAGCAGCACCAGTGTTTACGGACAGACCGACGGCGCGCTGGTCAAGGAGACCAGTTCGACCGATCCGGCCGGCGAGACGGGCAAGGTTTTGGTGGCGGCAGAAAAGCTTCTTCTTGGAGCCGTGGCTGACGGAAAGTTTCCCGCCGTCCTCTTGCGCGTGGCCGGCATTTACGGGCCGGGCCGCGGCCACCTGTTCCTGAAATACCTGAAGGGCGAAGCGAAAATGACCGGCAAAGGCGAGCGGCTGATCAACATGATTCACCGCGATGATCTGGTCGGCATTATCATGGCCGCGCTGAAGAACGGGCGTCCGGGGGAGATTTACAACGCAGTGGATGACGAGCCGGTGGCTCAAATCCATTTCTTCCGCTGGCTCTCCGAAACGCTCGGCAAATGGATGCCGCCATTTGCTGCCGAGGCTCAGGCGGGCGATCACAAACGAGGTCTCACCAACAAAAGAGTTTCCAATCGCAAACTGAAAATGGAACTGGGTTATCAGTTCAAACACTCGACCTTCCGTCAGGGTTACACGGCGGAGATCACCCGACTGGAACGAGAGGGGAAGATGG
>QHPA01000262.1 GCA_003218935.1 Verrucomicrobiota bacterium | reverse complement strand
GCGAAAGAATGCCACGTTAATCCATTTCAAACTGCGTCGTCGCGCCAGCCAATGTTCCAGCAACAGGCTGCCCAGGATGATGACCAGCCCGATCAAGTATGCCACCCGAAAACCGCAAAGCAACCCGAAGGCAGCCAGCAAACCCCACATGAACAGGTGCGCGAGAAACGCCGCGTCCAGCGCGTTCTTCGGGCCCCAGCGAACGACCAGTGAATGCAATTGATGCGCGCGGTCGAACTCGTAGTCCTGCAACGCGTAAATGATGTCGAAGCCGATGAGCCAGAACACGACCGCCGTCGCCAACAGCAGCGGCAGGATCGCGCTTTCGCGCAGTGGCCAGAGTGCGAAGCCGTCCTTGACCGCGAGCCACGCGCCGACGGGCGCCAGCGCGAGGGCTAAACCGAGAAACACGTGCGTGAAATCGGTGAAGCGCTTGGTGAGCGAATAAAGGCAGACGAGAAACAACGCCACGGGCGAGAGGTAAAAACAGATTTTGCTCAGCAGGAAACTGAAGAAAACGAGGCCCAAACCGCTCAGCGCGCACAGCGCCCACGCACTGGCGAGCGAGATTTGCCCGGTTGGCAAATGGCGGTTCGCCGTGCGCGGATTTTCCCTGTCGAACTCGCGGTCCACGATCCGATTGAATGCCATCGCGCAGGTGCGGGCGCAAAGCATCGCGGCCAGGATGAGGCCGAACGTCCGCCAACCGGGCCAGCCCCGCTGGTCGCGCGCGGCGACGACCATCGACGCCAGGGCAAAAGGCAAAGCAAAAACAGTGTGGGAAAGTTTGACGAACCCGGCCCACTTTCGGAATTCAAAAAACCTTGAACCTTGAACCTCGAACTTTGAACTTTGAACGGAGCGGATCACACTACTTGAGATTTTGAAGTGACGGGCGCCGCGGCACGCGTGGCGGCAAGCCGATTGCGCTCCGCGGTTTGCGTGCTGGCTTTGAAGATGCGAATCAGTTCTTCGACCTCCGCGAGCACGAAAGATAGTTGGGCATCACCACTCATCCAATTTTTCCGATCGATAAGACGCGCCCAGCTGCGGGTTTCACGCAGTTCTTTAAGACAGACCTTCAGCTTATGGATAAAATCGTCCATGGATTCCGGAGATTGCGCTTCTCCGTGATTGGCGTACGGCGAGGTTCCTGAGCGCAAGAACTGTCCAGCAATGTGGTTTCCGGGGCGCGTCTTTGGCAGGTTTTCTGAGACATCAATGATCGCGGACGCAAAGCGGAGTAAAGGTTCTTCCAGGTCATACGCCCGCTCTTTGGCACTTCCCGTGCTTCCGGAGCGGTTGACACGTCGTTGCCGGTTCAAGGTTCAAGGTTCAAGGTTCAAGGTTCAAGGTTCAAGGTTCAAGGTTCAAGGTTCAAGGTTCAAGGTTCAAGGTTCGAGGTTCAAGGTTCGAAGTTCTTCCCTTCCTCACTCCTGTTCCCCCTGCCAGCGCGGCATCAGTTTTTGCGGCACACCCAGGTGGTCGAGCACACGAGCCACCACCGTGTCCACGACCTGTTCAATGGTTTTGGGGTTTGTGTAGAAACACGGATTGGCTGGCAGAATCGTCGCGCCGGCCTGCAGCAGCAGTTCGAAATTTTTCACGTGCACCAGATTCAACGGCGTTTCGCGCGGCACCAGGATCAGTTTCCGGCGCTCTTTCAGCATGACATCCGCGGCGCGCAGCAGGACATCCTCACTCGTGCCGTGCGCGATGCGACCCAGCGTGCCCATGCTGCACGGGATGACCACCATGGCGTCGAAGGCGTTTGAACCGCTGGCGAACGGGGCGTTCATGCTTTTGAGGCTGTGCATTTTTGTGCCCGGGGGCAGCCGCAGTCCATCCGCCAGCTCTTCAGCGATGACCGCATGGGCATAATTGCTGAGAACGACGTGCAGCTCGTGTTGAGCCGGAGGCAGGTTGTCGAGCAAACGCTGGGTGTAAATCGCCCCGCTGGCCCCGGTGATGGCAACGATGATTTTCAAGGCGGCAAAATTACGGGCGCAATATGGCGAGGCGAACTTCATTGAGCAAGCCCGCTTTGCCCACCTCGCCGCTTTGGTGTCCCGTTTGGCCTGAGGATTGCGAATCTGACTTGAGTCAGCGCACGGCTTCCGCACAATGAACGCGTGTTGAACGGTTGCAACCCGGTCGTCGCACTGCCGCTCCTGCTGGCCTTGGCGGGTTGCTCGTCGCCCGCGCGCCTGCCATCCCAACTGACGAGAGTCCCCGGCGTCAGGGATTCGGCTGCCTCAGCTTCGGCATCGGAGCCGGCGCGACCTGCGGACAGCGGCGACAGAGGGGCTACAAACCGTTTTTTGGCAAAGGCTTCAGACAAGGACCTGCACGACTTGCCACTTGTTTCAGTTCCGGTTGTTTCGGATACCTTCGCCATCCCGCATGCGTCCGACGATTGGATTTCGTTGGAAGGCTGGAGTCAGACCAACCATTTCGGCCCGGCCCAACGGCTGCAGTCCGCAACAAATCTGAGCTGCGAATTGCACACGCCTGGCGGAGTCATCTCCGTGACCAGCGGGAGCCACGTCGCGCATTTCGACCGGATCAGCTTCTGGCTCGGCTATGCGCCGCATGTCGCCGATGGCCAATTGCTGGTTCGCACGCTCGATGTGGAGAAAAATTTCCTGCCGTTGGCAAACCGTCCGGACTTCGTGACGGAAACGAACCGCATTGTCGTCATCGATCCGGGACACGGCGGCGAGAACATGGGCGCCCGCAGCGTTGCGGACAATCATTTCGAGAAGGAATTCACTCTCGACTGGGCGTTGCGGTTGGAGCCGCTGCTGGCGAGCAACGGGTGGAACGTCGTTCTCACCCGCACGAACGACGTTGATACCTCGTTGTCGAACCGCGTGGCGCTGGCCGACGAGGTGAATGCCGATCTCTTCGTCAGCTTGCACTTCAATTCAGGCGCGCGCCAGGATCAGACCGGCATCGAAACGTATTGCCTGACGCCGACAGGGATGCCGTCCACCTTGACACGCGATTACGAAGACGATGTGTCGCGGGTCTTTTCAAACAACGCGTTTGACGAGCAGAACCTGCAATACGCGGTCCGATTGCACCGGGCGGTGCTCGAAGGAACCGGTGGCAGCGACCGCGGAGTGCGACGCGCGCGGTTCATGGTGGTTTTGCGCGGGCAAAATCGGCCGGCGGTCCTGGTGGAGGGCGGTTATTTGTCCAATCTCCACGAGGCTAAGTCAATCGCCGATCCGGAATACCGTCAAAAACTCGCCGAGGCGGTGGCGAAAGCACTGCTGTTTACGAACGTGGCAACAGAGCAAACTCTTACCAACACGACAAACCAGGCTCCGTGATGGAGGATTCGGAACATATTTTAGTCACCGGCGGAGCAGGCTTCATCGGTTCGCACCTGGTGGAACGCCTGCTCGCCGATCGAAAACTTGTGACCATCATCGACGACTGTTCAACGGGCAGCCTGGACACCCTTCGGACGGCGGTTTTAAATCCGAATCTGCGCGTCATCCAAAGCACGGTTTCTGACTGCAGCGAATTGTCGAAGGTAGTTGCAGGGTCCAATTCGATTTACCACCTCGCCGCGGCGGTAGGCGTGGAACTCGTGGTGAATTCGCCGGTTCGAACGATCCGAACCAATCTGCGCGAAACGGAAGCAATCCTTGAAGCCGCCAGCCGGCACGATGTTCCCGT
>QHPA01000261.1 GCA_003218935.1 Verrucomicrobiota bacterium | reverse complement strand
TGGAGGAGGGACTGGCGCAGCGCGTGGTGGGGCAGCGTGAGGCCATCACCGCGGTGGCCAATGCGGTGCGTCGCGCGCGCAGCGGCCTGCAGGACCCGAACCGGCCCATCGGCTCGTTCATCTTCATGGGGCCAACCGGCGTTGGCAAGACCGAGCTGGCTCGCGCACTCGCGGAATTTCTGTTTGACGACGAAAATGCGATGGTGCGCATCGACATGACTGAATACATGGAAAAGCACACCGTCGCGCGGCTCATCGGCGCGCCGCCCGGATATGTCGGCTACGAAGAAGGCGGCCAGCTCAGCGAAGCGGTCCGCCGCCGGCCTTACAGCGTGGTGTTGTTTGACGAGATCGAAAAGGCGCATCACGACGTCTTCAACCTGCTCCTCCAGGTGCTCGACGACGGTCGGCTCACGGACGGGCAGGGGAGGACGGTCGATTTCAAGAACACTCTCGTCATCATGACGAGCAACATTGGCTCGCCTATCATTCAGGAATATTTCGAAAACCGCAAGTTGTCGCCGAAGAGCCAGGCGGAGATGGAGGACCGGGTGAAAACGGAGTTAAAGCGACATTTTCGGCCTGAATTTTTGAACCGCGTTGATGACATCATCATCTTCCACAGCCTCGACGAACAGCAACTCGCGCAGATTGTGGAGATCCAGTTGAAGCGGCTGGAGAAACGCCTCGCCCGACAACAACTGACCCTCGAGGTTGATAAGTCCGCCAGACAACTGCTGGCGCGCGACGGGTACGATCCGCAATTCGGCGCCCGTCCGCTCAAGCGAACCATCCAGGAAAAACTGCTCGACCCGCTCTCGATCAAACTGCTTGAAGGCGAATTCAAGCCCGGCGACAGTATCAGCGTCTCGGCCAGGGCAGACGAACTGGAGTTCAAGAAAAAGGGTTGACCAATCCGTTGACGCTCGGACAGAAGCCTGAGGCTTATATCGCTTCCTCAACAGGAACCGGTCTTTTCTCGTTTTGCTCGCGCCGTTCGCGGTCGAAAAACCGCAAAACCTTTGACACTTCCGGCGAAAAACTCAACCATCCCCGCCAGGTTTGGGACGGAAAGCGATTATGGAAAAGCGAGATGGCAAGGGACCGACCGGTGTTCGCGGCTTGCGGGCAATTGGGAACTTAGTGGGATTCTGCTTTCCAGCGGCGATCGGGTTTGCTTTCCTGTGCGCTCAAGCTGCGCCGATGCTACTGATGAGCGCCGGCCCGGGTCCTTTCATCGACATCAACGGCGCAAACGCCAGCGACACCTGTCCGGCGACTCCTGGTGAGCCGTTCGGGCGGTTGCCGCTGATGTTCGAGGCCGCCGACAGCGGAGGGAGCAGATTTTTTTGTCGAGGTTCGGGTTATCATTTGTGGCTGTCGTCGGGGGAAGCGGTGCTGGCGCTGCGGCAAACGCGGGACAGGGATCGCGGAGCGCGGCGTGAGCAACCCGGATTTCGCGGCACGCGGTTCCCGGCCTCGCACTCGAGAAACAGCGCGGCGGATCCGGCGCCGTTACGGATCAGGCTGGTCGGCGCCAATGCGGTGGCACAGTCGGCCGGGTTGGAGCGATCGCCTACCAAGGTGAATTATTTCCTGGGAAACGATCCGGCCCGATGGCGGATCGACGTGCCGACTTTTGGCCGGGTCCGCTACCAAAATGTTTATCCCGGCGTCGATCTGGTTTATTACGGCAATCAGCGGCAGCTCGAATACGATTTTGTGGTCGCACCGGGCGCGAGTACCGACCAGATCGCGCTCCAATTCGATGGCGTGGAGAAGATCGAGGTCGATGCGGGCGGCGATTTGATTTTGCAAACCGGCAGCGGCCCGGTGCGGCAGCGCCGTCCCATCGTATATCAGGAATTCAACGGCCGGCGGGAGGAGGTTTCCGGCCGGTACGTCCTTAGAGCAGGCGCCGAGCGGATGGTTGGTTTCGAAGTTGCGGCTTATGATGAAGACCGGCCGCTAACCATCGATCCGGTGCTGGTTTACTCGACCTTTCTCGGCGGCCTCGGCCTGGACGCAGGCTGGGCCGTCGCAGTGGACAGCAATGGCTGCGCTTATGTCACGGGCGAGACCGCGTCAACAAACTTTTTCGCCACCAACGCCTGGAACACAAACTACGGCGGCGGTCTGCGGGACTTGTTCGTAGCCAAGTTGAGCGCGGCGGGCACGAACCTGGTTTATTCCACCTACATTGGAGGCAACGACGAGGACGTCGCGTTCGGCATGGCGCTGGACAGTGCAGGTAATGTTTACCTCACAGGCGCGACAGCTTCGACGAATTTTCCCGTCACCGCCAACGCGATTTCCACCAACATTCATGACCCGATCTATTTCGGTCATGCTGCTAATTACGACGCGTTCGTGACGGAACTGGATGCCAGCGGAACAAATTTGCTGTACTCAACGTATTTGGGCGGGAATCGAGCGGACGTGGCGGAAGCGATCGTCCTGGACGGCAGCGGTCATATTTATGTGGCAGGCGAGACGACATCGACAGATTTCCCGACGAATGGGACAACCGCGGCATATGGCGGTGGGTACGACGCATTTTTGGCCGAGTTGAACGTCGCCAGCACCAACTTGATTTATTCGACCTACCTGGGCGGAACCGGAAATGATTATGTCCTGGGCCTGGGCGTGAATGCTTCCGGCAACGCAATTATCGGCGGCCTGACTTCGTCCCTGGACTTTCCCGTAACCAACGCCCTGCAGACCAACTTCGCGGGCGGACCTTACGATGGCTTCGTCGCCAAACTCAGCCCGGACGGTACGACGCGCCTGTTCGCAACTTATCTCGGAGGGGACGGCGATGACGAAATTTCCCGGCTTGCTTTGGACAACGCCGGCAACGTCTATCTGACCGGTCTCACCACCTCGACCAATTTTGCGGTTTTGACCAATTTCCCGGGCGCTAACGTACTGTATTCCACCAACAACGGTTCGGAGGATGCGTTCGTCATGAAGTTGGACCCCAACGGCACGAATGTGATTTACTGGACTTATCTCGGCGGCGTTTCCAACGACGAAGGTTGGAGCATCGCGGTGGACAACGATGGCAACGCCTGCCAGCGGGACGGCGCTGGACTATTCGACCTATCTCGGGGGACTTTTCGCCGATGAAGGCCACGGGATCGCCGTGGACAACGCCGGCAACGCCTACATCTCAGGAATGACGGCCTCGACCGACCTTCCCGTTTATCCCGCGACTAACGGCGTGCAAACGGCGTTCGGCGGTGGGAGCGGCGACGCGTTCGTCGCCAAATTATTTCCACGCAATGCGGAACTGCGCGCGCAATTGTCCGGTTCGAGTGACGTTATAATTTTCTGGCCTTACGGATTGCCGAACTTTGAGCTCCAGTCCACCGACAGCCTCAATGGAACGAACATCAGTTGGATAACGGTAACAAATCCGCCAACTGTTGCGGGCGGCGACAATGCCATCACGTTCAGCAATACGACGAGCAACATGTTTTTCCGCCTTCGGCGCACGCAATAGCCATGATTTGTTGGTCTCGAGCAAAGCGCGCTTTCCGTTTGCCGAGCTCGTGGTGACATCGTAAAGTCCCGGCTCATGAACCCACGACAACCGGCTTTGCAGTTGTAGGATTTAGCTCACCGAACCCTGGTCACCGTTCGATCAAAACCCGTCCCTGTATTCATCGGATGAACTACAAATCAATTTGCGTCACGGCGTTGGTTTTGTTTTCAAACACTGCCTGGGCGTCCGGCGAGAAAATGGACGCCTCGTCTGCCGACCTCACGCACCTCAGCCTTGAGGAACTGATGAACGTCGAAGTCACGTCGGTTTCCAGGCGGGCGGAAAAACTTTCCGCAGCGCCGGCCGCCGTTTCCGTCCTGACGGCTGACGATCTGCGGCGTTCGGGCGTGACGAGCATTCCCGAGGCGTTGCGCCTGGTTCCGGGCATGGAGGTGTCGCGCGTGGACTCCCACAACTGGGCAATCAGTGCCCGCGGCTTCAACGATTTGTTCGCAAACAAGCTTCTCGTTCTGATGGACGGGCGCAGCCTTTACACGCCGTTGTTCTCCGGCGTGTACTGGGACACGCAGGACACGCTGCTCGAAGACATTGACCGGGTTGAGGTGATCCGCGGCCCGGGTGCCACGCTCTGGGGCGCCAACGCGGTCAATGGCGTGATTAACATCATCACCAGGTCGGCCAAGGATACGCGCGGGTTGCTGGTCACGGGCGGAGGCGGCACCGAGGAGCAGGGTTTTGCCGGCGTGCGCTACGGCGGCCAGCTCGGAGAAAACGCCTACTACCGCGTCTATGGCAAATATTT
>QHPA01000260.1 GCA_003218935.1 Verrucomicrobiota bacterium | reverse complement strand
GCCGCCACGTCCGGCGGCGGGGTGACCAGCGACTTGCCGGTAACGGTCAGCGGCAAAATCGCTCGCGACCATCTCAAAGGCCCGGTTAACGGCGGCGGGAAACCCATGGTCCTCCGCAGCAGTGGCGGCAGCATTCATGTGAAGAAACTCTGATCGCTGCGCCCGTTTACTCGTTGAACGGTTGAATCGTAAAAACGCGAAACGTGACGCGTGAGTGACGGATGACAAAGAATGAAAACTCCAAATCCCAAAACCCAAAATCCCAAATAAGCTCCAAATCTAAATCTCCAACGGGCAACCTCCGCAGCGTGGTTTGGAACTTGATGCTTGGGATTTCTTTGGCGCCTGGGGTTTGGGGTTTGGAAATTTGCCCTGCGACCGGCAACGGACCACTGACTACTGACCACAACCGACAACAGACCACGAACCACTGACGACGAACAAAACTTATGATCAAACTGCTAAATCTGGAAAAATCGGTGAAGACCAAGGCGGGTTTCACTTACCTGCTGCGCCAAATCAACCTCGACATTGCCGAAGGGCAATTCGTCACCGTCATGGGACCGAGCGGCGCGGGCAAATCCACCTTGCTGAGCATCATTGGCTTCTACGACAGCGCGTGGGAGGGCGAATATTTTTTGTTCGATCAGGCGGTGCACAAGCTCGCGCCCAAGGAACGGGCCGCGCTCAACAAGCGCCACGTCGGCTTTGTGTTTCAACAGTTTCATTTGCTCGAAGACCTCACGGTGGCGGAGAACCTGGACATTCCGCTGTCCTATCGCGACATCAGGAAATCCGAGCGCGAGGCCATCGTGGCCGACACGCTTGACCGTTTTGGCATTGTGGCCAAGAAAGACCTGTTTCCCAGCCAGTTGTCCGGCGGCCAACAGCAGCTCGTCGCCGTGGCGCGGGCGATCGTGGCCAAGCCGTCGTTGATCCTGGCGGACGAGCCGACCGGCAATCTGCATTCCGACCAGGGCCGCGAGATCATGGAGCTGTTCAAGAAGCTGAATGGCCAGGGAACGACCATCGTCCAAGTCACGCATTCCGAAACCAACGCCGCCTACGGTCATCGCGTCATTCGGTTGCGGGACGGTTGGCTGGCCAAAGAGTGACGAATCGAGGATGTCGAAAGAGCGGAAAATAACCGTAACTCCATCGTGAAAAACAGTGTCATGAAAGAACGACGTTTGTTTGACGATTTTGTCCCAATGAAGCAATCTCCCACCCCAATGCGAACCTTACGAAATATTCTGGCCGGGTTTTGTGTCGCTATGGTCGCCGCGAGCGCGCAAACGACGAACTCCGTTACGAAAAATTTGACGCTCGAGGACTGCCTGGAGACGGCGTTGCAGCATAACTTTGATGTGCAGATCAAGCGATTCAGTCCGGAGATCGCACGCTACACGCTGGGCGTTTCGTACGCGGGCTATGATCCGCTGTACTCGTTTTCTGGCGAGCATGATTACAACCTGTCCCCGGGCGGAGTCGATCCACAGTTCGGGCCATTTCCGGGAACACAAAACGAATCGGACAGGTTTAACACCGCCGTCCAAGGACTGCTCCCGTGGGGTCTGTCCTACAACGTGGGCGGGAATTTATCGGATCGGGTCACGACGCAATCGGGCGCACTCGTGGACGAGACGTCTTCCGGTAACGTGGGAGTTCTACAATTGCGTCAACCGGTTTTAAGAAATTCCTGGATCGATTCCACGCGTCTGAGCATCGCGGTCAACAAGCGGAATCTTAAAATCTCCGAATTGGACCTGCGCTCCCAGGTCATGAGCACGGTGACGGCTGTGGAAGAGGCCTACTACAATCTGATTTTTGCCGAGGAAAACGTGAAGGTCCAGAAAGCGGCGCTGGAGCTGGCGAAACGGTTGCTCGCGGAAAACAAGAAGAAGGTCGAAGTGGGCGCATTGGCGCCGCTGGATGAAAAGCAGGCGCAATCGCAAGTGGCCAGCAGCGAGGCTGACTTGCTGGCCGCTCTGGGCACACGCGACACGCAGCAGAGGGTACTGAAGAATTTGCTGAGTGATGACTATTCAAAATGGGGAGATGTTGACCCACAGCCGACGGAGACGCTCCTGGCAGTGCCGCAGTCGTTCAACAAGCAGGAGAGCTGGGAGAGGGGCCTGAGCCTTCGTCCGGACCTGCTGCAGGCAAAGCTCAGTCTGGAAAAGCAGGGCTACGTCGTCCGGTTCCAGAAGAACCAGCTTTTCCCGCAGTTGGACCTGTTCGGCACTTACGGTTTCAACGCTGGCAACACCCCTGAATACAGCGGCGCGCTGGGTCAAATCCAGCGGGGCACCAGTCCCTTTTATTCGGCCGGCGCGGGGGTGTCAATTCCGCTGGGCAACGCCGCCGCGCGCAGCAATTACAAGGCCGCCAAAGCCACCAAGGCGCAAATTACGCTGCAGTTAAAGCAACTGCAACAGACCGTCCTGGTTCAAATCGAAAATGCCATCGCCGTGGCCGTCACCAGCTTTGAGCGGATCAAGGCCACCCGGGAAGCCAGCCGTTACGCCCAGGACGCGCTCGAAGCCGAGCAGAAGAAACTCGAAAACGGCAAAAGTACAAACTTTGAAGTCCTGCAACTCCAGAAAAACCTGACGGCTGCGCGCTCGGCTGAAATCCGCGCCTTGGCCGACTACAACAACGCCCAAAAACTATCCGAGCAGGCTCTCGGCGCTTTCCGCAAAGTCACCTAAAAGGTCTGCCAACGAGTCTCCTTTAATCGGCAGGTATTTTCCGGTTGCACTCGCGTGAGCTTCACCGCGTGCGCCGCGCAACTCGGCCCTGGCTTCGAACAATTTGTCGCGCCGATTCGCGACCAACTCGGCAATGACCAGCAATTCCTCGTTTGGCCGAACGGGTTGCACGAAACGCACGTTCAATTCGGCGCAATAGGAGAAGCGCTTCGTCCGCACGCCGATCACCCAGACCATCGCTTCGTCCAGCACGGTTGAAATGAGTCCGCCGTGCACGGTCTCTCTGAAACCAACGTGCTCGGTCCTGGGCACGAATCGCGCCCGCACGATCCGGCCGTCGGTTTCAAAGTCCAGTTTCAACCCCAGCGGATTGTTAACTCCGCAAACGAAACACGATTTGGTGTGGGGCAACTTCAACATCTATGCACTGGAAATGACGAGCTGCACTGGCACGACAACACGGAGATTTCGCTGCATCCCAAAGCTCCCGTCCGTCGCAAGGCTAGTGGGGTAGGGCGGCTCACTCCGTGCGCGCCGATCGGGGAACGGATTCGAGTCTGCGGCGCGCGCGGAGTGACGCGCCCTACCTGACATATATCGAAATTTCTTTGTCAGGGTCCTAGCCCTTCAAAGCGTGGCTGTCAACAGGCCAGTTTGGTTTCATGATGAAACGAAAGACCCGTTTTTGACCCCGACTACTCGCGGGCTGAAGTCCGCTGGACTGGCGCGGCCGCGCGATAACCGGGCGCAGCAACAAAAGCGCTCAACACCAGGCCATCCTCAAGCTTCCAGACCCGCACTTCACCGTCATAGCCGCCACTGGCAAGGCATTTTGATTTTTCGTCAACCGCCAGCGAATAAACCCAGTCATGGTGGCCGGAAAAGGTCCGGAGCAGTTCCTTTTTGTCCGCTGAGTGCTGCCTGATTTTCGCGTCGGCGGAACAACTGAAAATCGATTTGCCGAGGACGACCAGTTTGAAGATGTCTTCGTCGAAGCCGCCGATGTCCCCGGCCGCCTTGCCGTCCTGTGCATCCCAGATATGGATTCTTTTGTCGCGACCGGCTGAATAAACCCGTTTGCCGTCATCGCTGAAAACCACGGCAAACACCGGGCCCTGATGACCGGTATAACTCGTTTCCAGATCACCGGTCTTCGCATCATAAATACGCGCGGTGCGGTCGCGGCTGGCCGATGCGAGGCGCGCTCCATCGCCACTCCAGGCAATGGACATGACCCAGTCCGCGTGCTGCTGAATGACCAGTTGTTCTTTGCCCGTGCCGACATCGTAAACGCGAATGGAATTGTCCGCCCCGCCCACGGCGAGCCGTGAACCGTCCGGACTGAAGCTCAACGTCAACGCCGTGTCGGGGGTAGCGCCGAGGACTTTCACCAGGGAGCCATCCGTCGGATTGAACAGAGCCGCCTCGCCCAATTCTCCCGGCGAACCGCCGGCCGCGGCGAGCAGCGCGCCATCCCGGCTGTAATCGAGGCTGTGCGTCCGCTGCGCGACCTGCTTGATGCGGCGCAGAAGTTTTCCTTCGGCCGGATTCCAAATCGTGATTTCGTTATAGCCGCCGACTGCCAGTTCACTTCCGTCCGGGTTGAACGCCAGCGCCGTAACCGGCACGGGATGGCGATAGACGGAGGGCGGATCGGGATGCGGCGCCTTCGGGATGAGCGAGACGAGTGGCGCCCTGGCGTCCGAGCCGTCGAATGCCGCGCCTGCTTTGATCCAGCGCGCGATGAGCGCAATCTGCACGGCGGGCAATGGATCGTCCTTTTGCGGCATCCGGTCGTCCTCATCCTTGGCCGTGATGCGGCGGAACAGTTCGCTTTGCTCGGGCTGGCCAGGAACAACCGACGCGGATTTGCTTTCACCGGCTTTCATCAGCAACTCAAAGCTGTCGAGGCGGAAATGGCCTTTCGATTTCTCCGGGCCGTGGCAGGCGACGCATTTTTTCGCCAGAATCGGCGCGATGCCTTTGCTAAAGCTGACTGCCTCCGCGCCTTCGCCTTCCTGTCCAAAGACAAAAAGCGAACGGAATAAGAGGGCGAGCAGCAGCGCGCGCGCTTTACTCTTCATCGGTTGTGATAAGATTCCAGACCCCCACCAGACCTGCCAGCAAATTTTGCGTTGGAAAGGGGATCGCGGTAGGGACGCCGGGCAACCGGCGTCCGTACCGCGATCCGGAAAGCCGACGTAACCTTCGACATTGCCAAGCGGGCAAATTTTGATGAAGAAAATGGCAATAAAACCGATTACATTGTCGTCAATGTAACGTCTCATGACCAAACGCGCGGCCATCTTGCTTTGTTCGATGACCCTGGGTTTTCAACTGACCCAGGTGGCAACACGGGCCGAGAGTACCGGGAAAACCAAGGGCGGCCAACCGACCGGCGACGCCGCTTTTCAAACCCAGGTCAAACCGTTGCTCGGCAAATACTGCCTTGGCTGCCACGGGGAAAAGAAAAAAGGCGACCTCGATTTGCGGGTTTACACTGACGAAGCGTCGGTGCTGCGCGACCGCAAGACTTTTGCGAAGGTGATAAAGAACCTCCAGGCGCATGAGATGCCGCCTGAAAAAAAAACGCAACCGACGCCGGAGGAACGCGAGCTGATCGCCGCCTGGATCCAGTCCGAGATTTTCAAGTGCGACTGCGACCATCCCGACCCCGGCCGCGTCACGATTCGCCGGCTCAATCGCGCGGAATACAACAACACCATTCGCGATCTCGTCGGCGTGGATTTCCAACCGGCGGACGATTTTCCCGCGGATGATTCGGGTTATGGCTTTGACAACATCGGCGATGTGCTCTCGCTGCCGCCGGTGCTGCTGGAAAAGTATCTGGCGGCCGCCCGGAAAATTCTGCACCAGGCCATCGTCACCGACCTGAAGGCCAAACCGCTGCAGCACTTCGACGCTGACGCTCTGGACGGCACGGCGCCTGGAGAATCGTTGGGCGGCGGAATCAAACGGCTGGGACGCGAGGGAAATATTTTTGTCGCGGTCAATTTTCCGCACGACGGCGAATATATTCTGCGCGCGAAGGCCTACGGCGAACAAGCCGGCCCGGAGCCGGCCCGGATGTCATTCAGTCTCGATGACAAGGAACTTAAGAGGTTCGACGTGAAGGCCGAGGAACCCGCCCCGGAAATTTACGAAACGCGCCTGCAAGTCGCCGCAGGCGCGCACAAGTTTGCCGCCGCGTATCTGAACAATTATCGCAACCCGAAAGACCCGGACCCGAAAAACCGCGATCGCAACCTGGTCATTCACTATCTCGACGTGGAGGACACCGACCCATCGCACCCCGTGGCATTGCCCGAATCGCACAGACGCATCTTTTTCCGCCAGCCGACGCCGGG
>QHPA01000259.1 GCA_003218935.1 Verrucomicrobiota bacterium | reverse complement strand
TTTCGTCCGGGCGCAGCTCGAACGAGCGGCGGGACTGTTCAAGCGAGATGAGAGCTGAGCGATACGCGTTCCGTTCTGCTTTGCGTTCCAGTGGCAGGTTAAGGCTCAAACCAGCATTCCAATTGTAACGATCGACTTCCGGCAATGGAAATCCGGTGACCTGGCCCGGTTTGCTGTTAATGCCGCCGGACGCCACCAGGTCCACCTGTGCCCTGAGCGCGTTCGCGACGACACCGATTTTGCGGCCGGCGTCCTCAAACTGCTCGCGTGCGTTCTGATAATCCAGCCGCGTCGCGAGGGCCACCTTGATGGAATCAGCCACCGCGATCTCCGGGTGGACAATGGTGAGTTGTTCCAGGTCGCGGTCGTCGAGAACAAAGCTGGCGTCCGTGGACAATCCGAGTTGGATTTTGAAATTGTCCAGCGCCTGTTTATAGATCCGCAAGGCGCTGATCCACGCGCTCTCGGCGGAAAGCTCCTGCTGCTCGAGCCGGCCCAGGTCCGCCTGCGCCACCCGCCCTTCCTTGGCCAGCGCACCGGTGCGCTCCGCGTTCTTCCGCGAGTTTTGCAGGTTCAAAAAGCTGTTGCGGACGGCATCGCGGTTTTGCAGGACGCCGTAATAAGCCGAGGCGACCTGAACGCTGAAGTCCTTCCGAAACTGTGCGAAGTCACGCAGCGCGTAGAGCAAATTGCGCTCGGACTGTGTCAGGTTTTCCATCGTCACTTTGTATCCGGCGCCGCGCCAGAGCGGTTGGACGAGGGTAGCGCCAAGCTGCGAGGAGGTGAATGTGCGCGGGTCACCCGTAAGATACCGCGTGAAGTCGGTGGCGAAAGCGGCGGTGAGTTGGCCACCAGCCTTCAACAGCCAACTCACGCTGACCGACGGCCGACCGGCTACGACCTGGCGATCTTCCACCAACCGGCCGTTTGGATCGATATAACTGACCGGCCCGTTGGTCGAGAGACCTGTTATGACCTTTGGTTGAGAGCTCACGTTGACCCCCGGTTGCGCGCCGGAAGAAAAGATCGGAGCAAACCGGTGACGGTCAAGAGTAAGTCCCAAAGCCTGGAGGTACAACTGTTCTTTTCTGAGTTGATAGGGCCGGCTGTGTCTCACCGCGATGTCCAACGCCTTTTCCAGCGAAATGATGTTCGCACCGTGCTCCGCCTCGCCGTCCGGGCCGAGGAACTCCTGAACACCGGTCGTTACTGCCAAACCTTCCAACGAGAGTTGGTTCGTTTGCTCGACGGTGAAATGTTCGTCCATGTTCTTGACGAGAGGAGTTTTTTGCTTGATGACGCCGTAGGCCTCCTTGTCCGCCGACTTGCGGTAATGCTCGGTCGTGCATCCGGCCAAAACTAGAAACGCCGCCAGCACCACGGGCAACGACCCACCTCGCAAAAGCCGTTTCATGAGAAGGAATAATCGGTCTATGGACGTTTTAACTCTCAAACCTGTTCATTCTTCGCCGATACTTCATATGACGGCTCACCCGTCAAACTCGCTCGTGGGCCTTGCGCCAGGAGATTGAACTACCAATTCAATCCGCAGTTTCGCCGGATGTCCCGGGCCGGTCGGGTCCGGGCGCGCTCACAAAAGCGGCAACCGCCCTGGATTCGCCGCGCGAGGTTGTTGTCCGGTTATACCGTCAAACCTTCCGTTTCGATCGGTCAAATCCATCCTACAACGCCTTTACTTTCGCAGTCCGGCCAGCCAATCGTCACGGGCAAAGCCAGGAGAGATAATGTGACTGGCGGTGGTCTGGCTTACGATGCACTCAAACTAACGGGTCGGCGGCAAATAGTAAAGGGATTGAAAGGCGCGGTGGTGTCCTGATTTGATGTAGAGTCGAGCCTATGGCTCGATGAATCGGCGCACAGCGCCGACGCTACACGCAAATCAGGACACTTCCAAAGGCACCGCGCGCCGAAGTCACGATGGAATCAAGTGGGTTCCGAGATGGGCAGAAGGGAACTCGAGCGCGGACCGCCGGCCCCGTTCCTTTTTATTGGCCGCTGACGCGATAAAAGCTCTCGCTTCCATCAGACGCAGGAAATCTGATCGGGGTATTGGTGAAAGCGACGCCAAGATCCGTCCAATTGTCTGTCGTCAGATTCGTGCGAACCTGCAACTGGTAGGGCGGCGTCCCGCCGGACAGGGCGAAGGCGACATATCCGTCTGCGTATGAAAAGGACCTGATGCGCAGCGGTGACGCGACTGGATTCACAGTGACTGGATTCGAGAAGATGGCGGTCACGGCACGTCCGGCTTGCGTCACCAGGCTTGCGTCCGCGGAATAAGTGACCAACGCCACCACCGTCGTGGCGCCGGTGAGGTTCAAGTTGCTGATGTCGAACGCGACGCTATTATTGGTCGCTGAATCCAGATCGTCCGCCGAGCCGTCAATGACCGACGCTAAAGGAGTCGGATGTACAACTACGTTCGTTTGCCCGATAGCGTTTGTCAGGCCAACCGGGTCAACCGCGTAAAAGTCCACAATGGCCGTTGAATATTTGTTCGTATTCGGCGGCGGAATGGTGACGAGCAATTGCGTCCCGTCGGCGTTGGTGGACAATGCTGTGGCAAAATCGTTCGTGCTGTCGGCGAGGACGGTCGAATAGTAGGTCGCGATCGCGACGTTCTGGTCCTGCATCAGAATGGCGCTGGCATTGTTGACCAGCGTGTTGCCGCGGAGGACGATCCTGGCCGCGTCGGCGCCCCCGTCGTCATTGTTGCTGTCGTGGAGGCCGACAAACGCGCGGGCCGGTGTGTCGCACGACTCCATCTGACAGCCGAGGTTCTCGATCAGATTTCCTTCCAACGCGTCACTGACACCGTCGAAGTTCGACCCGACGCGAATGCTCGACTGTTTTTGGATGCTGAACAAGGTGATGTCATTCTCCAGTTGGCTTCGCGGAACAGCGGACTGGCCGTCGATTCCGACGCCGACATAATTGCCGGCGAAAGTGATGTTGGTGGCTGCGCCCGAAAATCGGGCGAAAGTGTCGGAAAAGACCGGACCGAAAATGTTCCGTTCATTCGAGTCACTGACGCCGTTGCCGTCTGTCCCGATGATCATGTTGTCGGCGCTGCGATTCTCGATGAATTCGATACCGCCGCCGTCGAGGAGGTTGATGGTCGAGAGGTCCAGAAAAGTGGTGCCGTTCGGAAAGACGTTGAAGAAATTACCGGCCACTTTGACGTTGGGCGCCGCCAGGTTGACGGCCAGGCCCATGCCCAGGCTGAGGTTGAATTCCGCGGCATCGTTTTGTCCATCGCCATCGGTGCCGAAGATCAGGCCGGAAGCGCTCGCGCCGCTGCCGTCTTTGAACGCGGCCACTGACGAGCGGCCGCCCGCGACCGTCACGCCGTCCGGGTCAAGGCCAAACCAACAGCCGCTGATGCGCGCGTTCGTCGCGGCGTTGATCAAAGCGATGCAGTAAATTTCCGGATCCCCCGGATCCTGATTCGAAGGGTCCGGGCCGGTGCCGGCGGTGTGCCGCGACAAAAAGCCAATGCCGTCGATTTTGAAATTTTCCCCGCCCTGCACGGCGAGGATGGCGCTTTCCCAGTCGAAGAAGCCGGAATTGTTCAGTGACCCAAGCCGGGTCCGTTCTTCGGGGCCGTCGCGCGAATCGAGCACGATTTGGATTTTCGCGTTGTTGGGCGCAAGGATTTCGTTCGTGTTGGGGGAGGAGCCGGGTTGGCTGTAGCCGTCAATCGTGATGCTGTTATTGGTGATGACCGGATAACCGTTGGTTGGCGTTTGGAGGTGGAAAGGGCCGTTTCCGGGAATGTTGAACTGGATCGTGTCGCCATCGTGCAGATTGGTGAGCGCCTGCTGCAGC
>QHPA01000064.1 GCA_003218935.1 Verrucomicrobiota bacterium | reverse complement strand
ACGGCATATTCCAAAGTTGAACATCGGCGCAGTGGATTCGCTGGCGAGATGTTGGAATTCAGTCATTCGGGAACCAATTGGGAGCTTGTTAGGCGCGGTCCTTGGGATCGGTAGCGGTTTCTTTATGGCCAGTTAAAAAAGCCCCGGCTCGGAAGTCTACCGAGCCTACGACCCGAATTTGCAGCGGTGGCCAAATCGCGCGATCCTATTCACAAACGAAGTCGGCATAAATCTGTATTCCTACGGTCATGGGAATCCAGGTTACCGAAGATGACAAACCCGGTGACATTCCGCAAGCTCCGCTCGAAGCGCCACGGGAGGCGGAAGTCGGAAGTAACCTTGCCCCTCACTGTTTCGCGAGCGCGTTGGCGGCCGCCTGCTGGAAATTGCGGCGGACGTCGCTGGCGTCGCTGTTCGGGAAATTCGAGCGCTGCACCATCAGCACATAAGCGACGCCTTTCACGGGATCGATCCACGCCTGAGTGCCCCATGCGCCGCCGTGGCCGTAGGTGCCCGGCGCGAGCATCGCCGCCACTCCGTCGTGCGGCGCGCGCAAAATGCACGTGCCAATGCCCCAGCTGTAGTTCGCGCCATGGTTGCCGAAAGTTTCGTTCTGGAAAAATCCCGTCGGCAGGTCGCCGGTCTGCGGTGTGGTGAAGAATCTCATCGCGCCGGCGCTCAGGTAACGGCGGCCTTCGAGCGCGCCGCCGTTGAGGAGCATCTGGCAAAAGCGCGCGTAGTCGGGCGCGGTCGAGTAGAGCCCGCCGTTGCCCTGTGGTGGACGGTCGCGCGGGCCGAATTCGGGACGCGGCGGCACCGGTTCGAGCAAACCGGTCTCTTTGTTTTTCGCATACGCGGTGACCAGCTGCAGTTCGGGCGCGAGGTAAAAGGTCGTGTGCTTCATTCCCACCGGATCAAAGAGTCTTTTCTGGAGAAACGCGTCAAAGGTCATGCCGCTCACCACTTCAACGATGCGCGCGGCGGCGTTGATGCCGCTTTGCGTGTATTTCCACTTTTCGCCGGGCTCATATTGCATCGGCGCCGCGAGCCAGAGTGGGACGAGATCGGCGAGCGTCTTTGCCTTTTGCGCGTCCGGACCGCTCGCTTCGCCCAGCCCGGAAGTGTGGGTGAGCATTTGCGTGATCGTGAGATTGGCGGGCTTGCCCGAAGGGGTCTTCAGATCGGCAAACCCGGGCAGGTATTTCGCCACGGGATCGGAGACGTTAAGCTTGCCCTCATCCTGCAACATGAGAATCGCCGTGCCGGTGATCGGTTTCGTCATCGAAGCAATCCAGAAAAGCGTGTCAGGCGTCATCGGCCTTTTCGCGGCGACGTCGGCGAAGCCGGTGCTTTCGAGATGTATGAGTTTATCCTTTGTGACGACGACGGTGACGGCGCCGGCAATTTCGTTTTTCGCGATCATCTCCTGCATCGCAGCGCCGATACCGGGAAGCTTCGGGCCGTCGGCGAACGCCGGCAGCGCGGCGCACAGAACGGCGGCGAGCGCAAGGTTGGCGAGGTGGCGGCAGGGGTGTTTAGTTTTCATATTGGAATGTTGTCCAGCGAGGGCAAATCGATCTGGATCGACGATTTGGCGCGGACGTGGCCCTTGGGAGTCATCTGCGGAAAGGAGAATACAACATCACCAGCCAGCGGCAAGAGGGTTGTTGGCGAACCAGGTTGATGGCTTAGCCGAAACGATTCAGTCAAAAGGAATGGGGAGCGCAGCCGCCCTGGCTGCTGTTCGGTGCGCCACGCGCCGAACTCGACACCAGAAGGACGAACTATCTGGTAGGGCTCGGCGGAATGCCAACGGCGAGGGCGCCGTTGGCAGCGCCCGAGGCGGGCGCGCTCCCTGATTCCATTTGAATCGTTCCGGCTGAGTTTCATGAAGAAGTTGAGGTTTGACAGACTGAAGGTTGATTGCGCAAAGGCGCAGGAATGGTAAATATGGCCTCGAAGCCCAACACCGGAAGCACCAGACCAAATGAACGCTCCGTTTTCGAACCTCTCCCGATCCGGTCGGCGAGGGCGCCGGCCGGTGCAGCCGAGGCGGCTGCGCGCCCCATCAGTAAACACGTATGCGCAGAGAGAGTGTGCGTGGTTACGCAGAATGTCGGCTGGCATGGCAAGCCCGAAATGTTCGAAGTGCGGGACAACTTTGTGACGATGGATCCGAAGCAAGTCGCCTTGGCGGCGGACGGTTTCCGGTTGCCGAAGGATTCGCCGGCGTGGAGGCTCGGCTTCCAGCCCATCCCGTTCGACCGGATCGGCCCGCGTCCGGACGCCGACCGCAAGCGGTTGGCGCGATTCAAATGAGTGCCCCACTTCTTTCTCCGCGGTGGATTTGAATGTATTCCTTGCGTTCGGTGGCGTGCGAATGGTAGAAATCCAGCGTCAGCGTCAAAGCCATTTCTCCGTAAAAGACGTCCGTTAGGTGAGTTCATCTTTTCCAAACCAAATTCGAGAGCCGTCAACCGGCGGCTGACCTAGCTATGGCTCCTGCCACATTCTTCGCGCTTCTTCGCACGAGGTTGAACCTGTTGGTGCTTCTGCTGGTTATTCCCGCGTTCGGACTGGTGCTGTACGGCAATCTGGAACAACGTCGGATTGAAAAGGCCCGCGTGCGGGAAGGCGTGGCTGCCATCTCTCAACTGGCGGCGGCCAATGAGGAGAACTTCATCAAGAACAGCCGCCAATTGCTCGCCACACTCGCGCAATTTCCCTTTCTGGTTCTGGCGACGAACCGACCGTTCTGCGAAAATCATTTTTCCAACCTGCGCCTGCTGGCGCCGGATTACCTCGACTTTGGTTTGATCGAAACGGACGGAACGCTCTTTTGCAGCGCGACGGTCACGAATGGTTCCGTGAATCTCGCTGATCGCTCCTTTTTTCAGCGGGTCATTCAGACGAAGCTGTTTTCCATCGGCGATTTTCAGGTGGATCAGGTGACGGGCCAGCCGGCGCTGAATTTTGGCTACCCGGCGCTCGACGAGCGGGGAACGCTCAAGCGGGTTCTGTTTGCTTCCTTGAAACTGTCCCTGTTGTCGGAGGCAGCCGGACACGTTGGTCTTCCTTCGGGCGGGGCGTTGACTGTGGTTGACCGGCGCGGAAACGTTTTGGCCCGCTACCCCGAGGCGGAAAAATGGGTTGGCAAATCTCTGTCCGGGGTTCCCCTTGTGCAGAGGATTCTGTCGCAGCCGAAGGGAACCTTTGAACTGGCAGGGGTGGATGGGGTCCCGCGATTGCACTCGATGACAGCGATCAAGGACGGCCAATCGCCTGCTCTGTTCGTCAGCGTGGGGATTCCGCTGAACGTTTCTTTCACTCAAGCCAATCAAGCCCTCGTTCGCAACACCATCGTGCTGGGCCTGGTGGCCGTTTTACTCCTGCTGGGGGCCCGGTTCTATGGCCAGCGATTCCTTTTGCGCCCGATCCACGCGCTGGTGGCGGCTGCCAACCGGTTGGCGGAAGGGGACCTGAGCGCCCGAACCGGCGGAATTCAAGGTGGCGCAGAGCTGGTTCAACTCGGCGGCGCTTTCGACGAAATGGCGGAGCGGTTGCAGCAACGCCAGACGCAAATCAAGCAGGCGGACGAACAGATCCGCCACCTGAACGAGGACCTGGAACGCCGCGTCAAAGAGCGCACCTCGCAACTCGAAGCCGCCAACGCGGAGCTGGAAGCGTTCACTTATTCTGTTTCACACGACTTGCGCGCTCCGCTGCGTCACATCGACGGCTTTGCCAATATGCTCGAAAAGCACGCCGCCGACGGGTTGGACGAAAAGGGCCGGCGATACCTGAACACGATTTCTGAGTCGGCCAAAAGAATGGGCACGCTCATTGATGACCTGCTGGTCTTCTCGCGTGTGGGCCGGATGGAGATGCGGAAGAAGACTGTGGATTTAGAGAAACTCATTCAGGAGACGATCTACGGCTTGG
This sequence comes from Verrucomicrobiota bacterium, assembly GCA_003218935.1. Classification (GTDB taxonomy): domain Bacteria; phylum Verrucomicrobiota; class Verrucomicrobiia; order Limisphaerales; family AV2; genus AV2. The sequence goes on along the minus strand of QHPA01000064.1, from coordinate 9,284 downwards.
AACAGGACGTTCGAGGCCGCAACATCGTTTGGAAAAACAGCCGCCTGCCAAAAGTCGAAGGCGATCCGGCCATGCTGCGCCAGGTGTTGGTCAACCTGCTGGGCAACGCCGTGAAGTACACACGCCCGCGCGACGCGGCCGAGATTGAAACCGGCTGTTCCAGCGAGACGACCGAGGAGGCGGTGGTCTTCGTTCGCGACAACGGCGTCGGGTTTGACATGCGATATGCGAACAAACTGTTCGGTGTGTTCCAGCGCCTGCATCGCGCCGACGAATTTGAAGGCACCGGCATCGGCCTGGCGAACGTCCGGCGCATTGTTGTCCGGCACGGTGGCCGCGTCTGGGCCGAAAGCAAACCCGGCGAGGGCGCGACCTTTTACTTCGCCCTGCCCAAAGCAGCGCAAAAATAAAGGCGCTCGGATGCAAGTTCTTGATGTCTTGACCCATGCTGACAATCAGAAGTGCCACCCAACGTGGGTTCGTCCTCATCCTCCTCCTCGTCCTCGAAAAGCCTTGAAACTGACGGGAACGACGACGACGAGGACGAGCGAAATTCCCGCGATCAGCGTCACATTTGTCCAGGCACTTACGTCGGACTCCAGCGCCGCCCAGAGCGTGAAAAAAATTCCAAAAATTCAGTTGCTATTCCGCCAGAAAAGTCCATGTTTCGCCCACTGTTAGATAGCTTGTCAATCCCACGGCATGGAAAATCCTCAAGTGAACCTGGTTCAGTGATGATTTGAAACCCGGTAGTCGGGAACAGTCTGGTGAGAACAGCGTAAGTCGGACAGTAAAACATCACATGAGCACAAAACTGTTTGTTGGAAATCTTTCCTTCAACACCACGGAGAACGATCTGCAGGACGCCTTTGCGGCGCACGGCACGGTGGTCGAAACCAACCTGATGATGGACCGCATGAGCGGCCGTCCCCGGGGCTTCGGCTTCGTCACCATGAGCACGCCGGAAGAGGCACAGAAGGCCATCGAGGCCCTGAATGGGGCCGAGTTGGACGGCCGCGCCCTCACGGTCAACATCGCTCGCCCGCGCGAAGAGCGTCCGGGCGGAGGCGGCGGTCGTCGTGAATTTGGCGGCGGTCGTGGCGGTGGCCGTAGCCGCTACTAGGAAGTCAGCGCGCTTTTATCCAGCGAGGTTCGGGCGGAAGCCCGGCCTCGCTTTTTTTGTCGCCCCCTGGTCGTTGAAACCCCTGAACCGAGGGAAAACATCCAACATCCAACATCCAACATTCGATGTTCGGCGTTGGATGTTGGATGTTCGTCCGGGTTCATGGGACAGGGTGAGGGGTCTTCGGAAATCTTGCAGACCGGACTCGATAGGGTGGTAGTGCCCAAGATGCGCCCCCTCGCACAGGCACTGAATTCTGCTTTGATCGCCAGGCTGAATTGCCTTAGGGTGGCTCACACATTCCCGGCCACGCTCAATCGCGAGCACGGCGCCGGGAGAAATCATGATAGTAACTAAGGCTTTCGTTCGGATGTGTCGAAACCTGGGCGCGGTTCTGTGCGCGCCAGCGATTATTTCCGCGGCCGTGGCTGCGACGGCGGCACATAAAATCTCCTACAACCGCGATATCCGGCCCGTGCTCTCCGACAAGTGTTTCTTTTGCCATGGGCCGGACCAGAACAAGCGCAAAGGCAAGCTCCGCCTCGACGTGCGCGAAGAGGCGATTGCCAAGCTGGCGATTGTCCCTGGAAAACCGGACGAGAGCAAACTGATCCAGCGCATTTTTACCACTGACACGGATGATCTCATGCCCCCGCCCGAGTCGCATAAGACGCTCACGCCGGAGCAGAAGCAGTTGTTTCAACTGTGGATCGCTGATGGCGCAGAGTACCAGAAGCACTGGGCCTACGTTCCGCCAGCCAAGCCATCCGTGCCCGCAGGTCGAAACGGTATTGATTTTCTCGTTCAAAAGCGCCTGAAGGAGATTGGCCTGCAACCTTCGCCGGAGGCGGACCGGCGCACGCTCGCGCGCCGGCTCTGCTTCGATCTCATCGGTCTTCCGCCGAAGCCCGATGAAGTCGCCGCCTTCCAGGAAGACAAGTCGCCCGAAGCCTACGCCAGGCTGGTCGAAAATCTCCTGGCGTCGCCGCACTACGGCGAACGCATGGCCATCGGCTGGCTCGATGTCGTGCGGTTCGCGGACACGATCGGTTACCACTCGGACAACCCGCGCAACATCTGGCCGTATCGGGATTACGTCATCAGGTCTTTCAACGAAAACAAACGTTTTGACCAATTCACGCGCGAACAGCTCGCCGGTGATTTGCTCTCCAACAGCGGCCTCGAGCAGAAGGTCGGCTCGGCTTTCAATCGCCTGCTGCTCACCACCGAGGAAGGCGGGGCGCAGCCAAAGGATTACGAAGCGCGCATGCTCACGGATCGCGTCCGCGCGGTCGGCACCGTGTGGTTGGGACAAACGATCGGCTGCGCCCAGTGCCATGACCACAAATTCGATCCGATTACGTCGCGCGACTTCTATTCGTTGGGCGCATTCTTCGCCGACATCAAGGAGCCGATCATCGGCCGCCGCGAGGACGGCATGCTGGTGCCGGACGAGAAGCAGGCGGCCGAACTCGCCAAACTCGACAGCGAGATAACGCGGCTCCGGAAGGAATACGAATCGCCTCGACCGGAGTTGGTGGAGAGGTGGGAGAAAGCTGCGCTCGAAGCCGTCGCCGCGGAGACCAACTGGACGCGGCTGGCGCCCGAAAAGATGATTTCAGAAGCGGACGTGAAATTCACGGTTGACGAGGACCGGATCATCAGCACGGAAAAAGACCCGAAGGATGGCAAGGACACTTATCGCATCACGGTCAAAACGAACTGGAACAGCGTGGTTGGCTTTCGCCTCGAAGCACTCAGCGCGGAGAAACTCCCCGGACATGGCCCGGGCCGCGCTGGAGACGGAAACTTCATTCTCACCGAGTTCAGTATCGAAGACGCCGACACCAACAGGATCATCTTGTCGGAAGCCGCAGCAACATTTGAAGCGGCCGGGTTTCCCGCCTCGAACACTTTGGACGGCCAGCAGGAAGGTAAGAACGGTTGGGCGATCAAGGGGGTGACAGGCGTTGAGCAGGCGATTTATTTCACGGTGAAGGAACCGATGGTGAACGAAGGCGAAAGCAGCGTCACCTTCGTCATCCGTCAGACGGGAGGCGGCAACCAGGTGCTCGGACGTTTTCGCCTGGCTGCGACGACGAATCCGAGTGCCGTTCGCGCGCCGAAGACTGCTCTGCCGCGGCCTGAAATCGTGGAGCTGTTGAAGGTGGCAGCGAAGGAGCGCACGGAAGACCAGAAACAAAAGCTCGCCGCGTATCAACGGAGCGCGGCCCCGGAACTGATTGACGAGCGACGCCGCGTTGCCGACGCGACGAAAGCCAGGACGGATTTCGCAGCTGCCGTTCCACACTGCCTGGTCTCCGTCGCTGCGGATGAACCGCGCGCCGTGCGTATTTTGCCCCGCGGCAACTGGATGATTGAAAGCGGCGAGATCATGCAGCCCGCCCTCCCGGCCTATCTGACCGCATCGGCCAGGCACATGGACAACCGACGATTGAGTCGCCTCGACCTTGCCGAGTGGATCGTGTCGCGCGAGAACCCGCTCACGGCGCGGGTCTTCGTGAACCGGCTCTGGAAACGGTTCTTCGGAACCGGCCTGTCCAAGGTGCTCGACGATTTCGGAATGCAAGGCGAACCGCCGGTGAATCCGGAGCTGCTCGACTGGCTGGCATGTGAATTTATGGACAGCGGTTGGGACGTGAAACACCTGGTCCGCCTCCTCGTGACCAGTCACACGTACAAACAGGTTTCGACCGCGTCGAAGGAAATGCAAACCCGAGATCCCTACAACCGGGAGCTGGCCCGTCAAAGCCGTTGGAGGATCGAGGCCGAACTCGTGCGGGACAATGCGCTCAGCATCGCCGGCTTGCTTGTTCCCAAAGTCGGCGGCCCGAGCGTGAAGCCGTATCAGCCGGACGGCTATTGGGAAAATCTCAATTTCCCCATTCGCACCTACGAGGCCGACACGGGCGAGAGCCAGTATCGCCGCGGTCTCTACACCTGGTGGCAGCGCTCGTTCCTTCATCCGAGTATGCTCGCGTTCGACGCGCCCAGTCGCGAGGAATGCACCGCCGAGCGTAATCGTTCGAATATTCCGCAGCAGGCGCTCGTGCTCCTGAATGACCCGACCTACATCGAAGCAGCCCGCGCCTTCGCCGCGCGCATCCTCAGTGAAGGCGGCGACGACACCACGGCGCGAATCACGTGGGCGTGGCGTCGAGCCTTGTCACGAGCACCGCGCGCCGACGAGATGAGTACTGTCCGGGCGCTGCTCGCCAAGCACCTCGCAGAATACCGGCAGGACGCACCAGCCGCCGGAGCGCTGCTGAAAGTCGGTTTGTCGCCGGCGCCGAAGGACATTGATCCCGCAGAGCTGGCCGCGTGGACGAATGTCGCGCGCGTGATTTTGAATCTTCACGAAACCATTACTCGTTCCTGAACCATGAACCCCGTTTCCGAATTTCGTCAGTTCGCTCTTCAGCAACAAACGCGCCGCGCCTTTCTCGGGCGCGCGTCCCAGGGCGTCGGCATGCTCGCGCTCGCGTCGCTCATCCATCCGGCACTCCTGCGGGCGGCGACTGCCCAGGCGGCGGCGAAGAAAGACAAATGGACGGGCGTGGTAAATCCGCCCCATTTCCCGCGAAAGGTCAGGCGGATCATCTGGCTTTCGATGGCGGGCGGGCCGTCGCATCTCGAAACATTCGATCCCAAGCCGAAGCTGGCGGAGATGCACGGCAAGCCGATGCCCGAAAGCATGACGAAAGGGAAACAGCTCGCGCAGTTGCAGGGCAAGGAGCTGTTGTGTTACGGCCCGCAACTCAAGTTCAGGAAGTTCGGGAAGTCCGGCGCGGAGATTTGCGAGCTGTTCGAACACATCGGTTCGGTGGTGGACGACATTTGCATCATCCGCTCGATGACCACCGAAGCGATCAATCACGACCCGGCGCACATGTTCATGAACACCGGCTCGCAGATCGCCGGTCGCCCCAGCATGGGCGCGTGGGTTGTCTATGGGCTGGGCTCCGACGCGGAGGAGTTGCCCGGTTTCGTGGTGCTTACCTCGCTTGGCAAGGGCGGCCAGAACCAGCCGATCGCCGCGCGCCAATGGGCGTCCGCTTTTCTCCCCAGCCGCTTCCAGGGCGTGCACCTGCGCGGCAAAGGCGACCCGGTTCTTTACCTCGGCGCGCCGCCGGGCGTCACCCGCGAGCAGCAGCACGACGTGGTCAAGGCCGTCAACGCCATCAACTCGAAATACGATGCCATCGTGGATGACCCGGAGATTTCGACGCGGATCGCCCAATACGAAATGGCCTTTCAGATGCAGTCGAGCATGCCGGAGTTGATCGACACCAGCAAGGAACCGCAGCACATTCTCGATCTTTATGGCGGCAAGCCGGGTGACGGTTCGTTCGCCTCGAACTGCCTGCTGGCGCGCCGGCTGGCGGAGCGCGGCGTGCGTTTCATCCAGCTTTACCACAAGGACTGGGACCACCACGGCGGCGTCAAGGAAGGCATAACGCTGAAAGCCCAGGAAGTCGATCGCGCGTGCATGGCGCTGATCACCGACCTCAAACAGCGGGGTATGCTCGAGGACACGCTGATTGTGTGGGCGGGCGAATTTGGCCGAACGCCCATGAGCCAGGGCGGTGATGGCCGCGACCATCACAATGCCGGGTTCAGCATCTGGCTGTGCGGCGGCGGCATCAAACCCGGCCTCGTTTACGGCGCGACCGATGAACTGGGATACGCGGCCGTGGAGGACCCGGTGGATGTTCACGACTTGCACGCCACGATGCTCCGGCTGCTGGGCATCGAACACACCCGGCTGACGGTGAAATTCCAGGGCCTCGACGCCCGGCTGACCAACGTTTCCGGCAGAGTGATTGAAGGAATTCTAGCGTGAGCCGAATCTGATGCAGTCGGTTCCTTCAACCCACGCGATGAACCGCCGCGCCTTCCTCGGTCGCTCAGGCCTCGGCCTGATGGCGCTGGCGAGCCTCTTGAACCCCGGCCTCGTGCGAAGCGGAATTACATCGAGAACAATCCGGCGAAGGCGGGTTTGGTGCTCGATCCGAAAACATGGCCGTGGAGCAGTGCGAGGTTTCGGGATGAGTATGGAGTGTTGAAACTGTGATGGAGCGCGACTGTGCTGAAAGCCAGTCGCAGCAGCATTGTAAACCAAGACGGCCGTGAGATGTCCGGCGCAGTTCCGATTCGGATGTTGCTGCGGCTGGTCTTCGACACAGCCGCGCTCCGGCGAATTGTTTACCCGGCTTGTGGTGCTTTCGCCGAATTGATTTACTCTGGTGGCAGCAGTCCAAACTATGAACAACACGAAGAACAATAAAAAGGAGTTGTCCCCAAAACAACGTGAAGAACTGCTCAGAGCATTGAAGGACCGTTTTGAGAAAAACATGAACCGCCATAAAGGTCTTGAGTGGGCTAAAGTCCAAGCCAAGCTGGAAGCGAATGCTGAAAAGCTGTGGTCGCTCAATGAAATGGAAAGAACCGGCGGTGAGCCGGATATGGTTGGTCATGATAAAAAGACGGGCGAATACATCTTTTTTGATTGTTCAGCGGAAAGTCCTAAAGGCCGCACCAGTGTTTGTTACGACCGTGAAGGGCTTGAGTCCAGGAAAGAACATAAACCAAAAAATAACGCCATTGATATGGCAGCGGCCATGCGCATTGAGCTTTTAACGGAAGAAGAATATCGAGAGCTACAGAAACTTGGAAACTTCGATACGAAGACGTCGAGCTGGGTGAAAACACCTTCTGATATTAGAAAACTCGGCGGCGCCCTCTATTGTGATCGCCGCTACGGCCGCGTCTTCGTGGGTCACAACGGCGCGCAGTCTTATTATCGCGCCAGGGCGTTCCGTGGCTCGCTAAGGGTTTAGATGCCAGCGGTGATGCCGCTTCAGCGGCGTATTCGGAAAAACCGGGCTGGCGCGGTTATGTCCGTGTTTGTGTAACCGCCGCTGTAACCGGGTATGTCGGTGAACGGCACAGAGAGCGTGGGCGACCATTGCAGCACTCCGCCTCCTGTCCAATTGACGACCAGGCCATCGGCAGTCGAGCGCAAACTCAGGCGCAGTGGCGGCACGAGGGCAAGCCCGTGGAAGAATCCGGAATTGATCGCAAGACTGTTCGTCGCCGAAGCCGGCACGCTCAACTGGCCATACCATTCGTCGCCCCAGCCGACAATCACGCCGTCGGATTGCAGGGCGTAAGTATGAAAGTCACCGGCGGCAATGGCCACCACGTTGCTCAAGCCTACGGGCACATTTGTCTGCCCGTAGGTGTTATCGCCCCAACACAACACCGTGCCGTTGGCTCGCAGCGCCGCGCTGTGCAGGTAGCCGCCCGCCACGGCGACGGCGTTCGTCAGAGTCGCGGGCGGAGTAGTTTGGCCGTAAAGGTTGAAGCCCCAGCCGATCACAGTTCCGTTGATCCGCAGGGCCAGGCTGTGATTGTGGCCGGCAGCGATGGCGCGCACGGTCGTGAGCCCTTGCGGGACGGACGATTGGCCGAGTGTGTTGTCGCCCCACGCCGCCACTGTTCCCCCGGAAAGCAGCGCCAGACTATGCGCGTCGCCAGCGGCGATGCTGAGGACATTGTTGCTGGCGCTGGTGGGTACGGTACGCTGGCCGTAGTCATTGCGACCCCAGCCAACCACGCCGCCGCGTTCGGTGATGGCGAGGTTATGTGAGCCGCCTGCAGCAATTGCGACGAAGCGCAGCACGTTGGTTGGCACGGTGGTCTGTCCGTCGCCATTGTAGCCCCAGCCCAGCAAGGTGCCGTTGCGCCGCAACGCGATGCTGTGGTAATCGCCACCCGCCACGGCCACGATGTCTTCCAGGTTGGGCGGCACAGCGGATTGCCCGCCGGAGTTGTCGCCCCAAGCGGCCACCGCTGACGGCGGATTCAGCACGCTGACACGGCTGGTGCTGGAGACGCTGCCATATTGGTTGGTGGCTGTAACGCGGTAGAAGCCCGACTGGGCGGGCTGGACATTGCTGAGGACGACTGTGGTATCCGTTTCCGGAATCGGCTGGCCATTGAACTGCCAAGTGTATCCCAACGGTTGGGTGCCGCCGGCGCTCACCTCGAGCACAACCGTGTCTCCCACTTGCACCACCTGATTGCTGAGGGCGCTGAGGAGGGTGGCGTTCTGGTAAATCGTCAGTTGCGCCACGGCACTGGTTGAGCCGCCGGCGAAGTTGGACGCCAGCAATGCGTAGTCGCCGGAATCTGCAATCGTCAGCCCGGTGAGCGCCAGTGAGGTGGCGGTGGCGCCCGCCAGGTTGGTGCCGTTGCGCTGCCATTGATAGCTGATGGGTTGCGAGCCGTTGGCCTGGCCGGTGAAGGTGCGGCTGGAGCCGGCCACGAGTGTTGCGCCCACTGGATTGACGGTGAAATAAGGAGACACCGGCAACACCGTCAGCGTGGCGGAAACACTGGTGGCAGTGCCGATCGCGTTGGACACGGCGACCAGATAGCTGCCGGCATGGTTGGTCTGAACTCCGAAGAGGGATAATTGCGTGCCCGTCGCTCCGACAATCGGAGCGCCGTTAAAGAACCATTGGTAGGTGAGAGTCTGGCTGCCGACGGCTTGAATACTGAACGTTGCATTCGATGACGCGCCCACGACGACAGGGACTGGATTGCTGACAATCACGGGCGCGGCGGGCAGCACCCGCACAAACACCGGCGCACTGGTCACAGAGCCGACGGAGTTGGTGATGACGGCCCGATAGATGCCCTCGTTCACGGATTGCGCGTTGTTGATGGTGAGAATGGAGGCAGTCGCACCGGCGATGATGGAATTCTCGAATAACCACTGGTAACCGAACGGCGCGCTGCCGGCGGGCGTCACCGAGAGACTGAAGGATTGTCCGGCCGCGATGTTGGTGCCAACGGGCTGGGTCACGATGGACGGTGGAATCAGGATGTTCACCTCCGCCACCGAACTGGTGATTGCGCCGAAGGGGTTGGTCACCACCGCGCGGTAATTCCCGGCCTGCGAGGGCTGAAGGTTAGGAAGGGAAAGGAAATAATTGGTTTCGACCGGGAGATTGGTCCCGCCAAGCGTCCACTGATACGAGAGCGGCGCAATGCCCATGGCGGCCACGGTCAGATAAACCGATCCGCCAGCGATCACCGAGGTGTTGGCAGTGGGCTGGGTGGTAATGGTAGG
>QHPA01000258.1 GCA_003218935.1 Verrucomicrobiota bacterium | reverse complement strand
CTGCATCGGCCGACCGGCTTGCGCGTGAAATGCCAGACAACGCGGCACCAGGCGTTGAATCGGTTTCTCGCCCGGCGGCTCTTGCTGGACAAGATCGAGCGGATGCAGAAAGGCTTCCTGGAGTCCGAGCGGTCGCGCATCGAGAAAATCCGCCGCCAGAAGCGGAAACGGTCACGCCGCGCGAAGGAGCGCCTGCTCGCCGACAAAGCGCGCCACAGCGAAAAGAAACGGCTCCGCGCCGCAATCGCGGCGGAATAGAACGAGGTTGTTCGTCGCAATCGGAAACGAACTTGCCTTTTGTCTGCGGCGACATAGATTACGCACAATTCAACAGGTCGTTAACCATGCGAAGTCAGCTTTCCGAGCATACAGCAAGTCTTCGGCCTGTTCTTAAACCGGCGTTTACCCTGATCGAGCTGCTCGTCGTTATCGCCATCATCGCGATCCTCGCCGGCCTGTTGCTGCCGGCGCTTGGCCAGGGGAAGGAATCCGCGCGAGGCGTGTCCTGTGTGAACAACATTCGCCAGATTGGCATCGCTTCGTCGGTTTACTCGTTGGATGCGCGGGGAGAACTTCCATCCTTCCGCGACTGGCTTTATACCAGACCGGGCGATCTTACTTCGGGCCGTTTGTATCCCTACCTGAAATCCAAACCGTTGTACCTTTGCCCGGCGGACAAGCTGCAACTTGCCTCGAAACAGCAGCCAACATCACCGGCCACGACACCTTCGCCACCGGGTGGTTTTGCCAGGCTGAATCATTTCAGGGATTACAGTTACGCGATGAATTGCGAGATCTGCCATGCGACCGACCTTGCCTCGTTTCTTGACCCTTCCAAGACGCTGTTGTTTATGGAGGGGAACCTGACAACGAACGATTACACCGGCATGGTGGGCCCGGCCTTCGTGTCTCAGGGTCTGGCATTCCGCCACAAGAATCGAGGGCATCTGGTGATGGGCGACCTTCACGTCGAGACGATGAGCAAAAAGCAGTACGACAAAGTTCAGAAAACGAAACGATTCTGGTTTCCGACCGACAACACGACAGGTCCAGGCGGTATGGGGTTTTCAAATTAGAATCAGGGCCTGGATTTCCTCTGGTCCTCCACGTTGGTCCGGGCTTCAATCTTGTTGTCCTCCAGAACGACTTCGCCGGCTTCTTCTTCAATCCGAATCCCCACGGCCTGTTTGCGCGATTCAAGCGGGCGGGTGTCGCGGATGATGTTGTTCTTGAACACAAGGCCTCTGGTCTGGCCGCGCACGCGAATACCGGCGGCGTCGCCTTTGTCGCCGTTGTTTTCAATCAGGTTGTTCTCAAGGCGATTGCGGTGGCCGGCCATGCCCTCGGATTCGTTCCGGAAGAAAATGCCGTCCGCATGATTGAATCGAACCTGGTTGTTTTCCAGAAGATTGTCGCTGTCCTTGTGGCCGATCGAGATGCCGAACCGACCATTGTTCTCCAGAATGTTTTTCTCAAACAGCCCGTGCCGAACACGCCAGCAGAGGTAGAGTCCGTCCTCGCCGTTGCGGCGGGCAATGCACTCGCGGACCACAGGCCGTTGCGAGCCGCTCCCAGGATGGAGGCCCAGCCCGGCGTTGTCCTCGCTCACGCAGTGCTGCACCAACACATCGTTGGACTGCTGGAAACTGATGCCGTCGCCGTGGAAGTTCCGCACCACGCAATTCTCGATGACCGTGCCAAAGCCGCGATAGAGAAAAATGCCGCCGCCACGACAGCCGTCGAGATAGACATTCTCCTCCTTGTTCCCATCGACAATGAGGTCTTCCACGCGCGCGCCTTCGAGGTTGTAGCCGCTGACAACCGGGAAGACGGTCGCGGCCTGGGCCTTGTTGGCGACCATGCAATCGGCGTTCAGCGGCTGGTCGATGGAAAAGGTGTTGCCATTTCGTCCGGTGATGCGCGCCACCGTAGTGTGAAAGCCCCCGGAGTTGCTGTCCCAGATAGCGACGCCGTCGCCGACCTTGAAGCCATCCGCGTTGGCGACCGTGATCTGCTCCTCGCCGTAATCTCCATCCAGCGCCAGCGGCGACGAAGCCGCTTTGGCTTTGCGGAGGATGGTTTTACCCTTCGTCCCGCGCACGTCGACGAACGAGCGCAGATGCACTGAATCGCTCATCAGAAATTCGCCCTCGCCGATTTCCACGACGCCTCCGCCCAGACCAGCGATGTAATCCATAGCCGCCTGCAACGCGCGATTGTCGCCGCCGTTGATGTCCGCGTCGCGCAAGCCGACCGTGATCCTCGGCCGGTCTTTCATTTTCGAGTGCATGGCGCGGGGGAGCTGCTGCTCCTCAGGCCGTGGAGATAAATCCTGGTTCTCAGCCGCGCCAGCCAGAGGGGCGGCGAACAGGAAACCTAACAGGATGGCATGGGATGATTTTGCTCGTGACATAAGGAGCCTGTGCGGTTGATTGCTAAATGCTGGAAAGCCGAATCCGTTCTTGCTTTTTCAGCCTGAGTCCGGCAATACTCTATCCTATTTGGAGAAAATCAATAAAGCCTTTTGTCATGCGTCTTGCCTCAGTCGTTTTCACTTTGTCCCTGATTACTTTGCACGCCGCGCCGGTCCCCGCTCCGATACTCCAGTTGCCGGCTGACGGTGCTTCCGCGGTTCCTGTCGCTACCACGCTGAGCTGGACATGGCGGGATTCGCTCCTCGTCAACGGAGCCTTTGAGCAAGGACTGACCGCGGGCTGGCAATCAGGAGGCGCAGATTTGCCGATCAACAGCGTGAATAGGGGCTTCTGGCGGCTGCGAGTGGATCCGTAGGCCCAGGAAATCATTTTGACGTCAGGTCGCAACGTGCCCGCGAGGCGCGGGCACCACACCTGCGCCTGCGTTATTCATAAATCTCGTACACCGTTTCGCCGAGGACGAATTGCACATTCTGTCCGAGCGCCAGCCAGGGACGAACTTCGGACTTCCTGGCAACCAGGTCGAAATACTCCTTCGAATTGAACTGCACGCGAACGCGCTTCGGCTCTTTGAGTTTTTGAATCGAGGCGTCAATCCATTGTTTGCCATTCTGATAAAAGCTTCGCCCGCCAACGAACTGCGCCTGTTGCGTGTATTGCGCGATGCGTTCGATTTCCGCCGTTCTGCCCGCGACCACGCCGCCAGCCGGTGATTGAGCGGGCGCTGCCTGTGCCGCAACTCCTCGTTGCGCCTCGGCCACACCGAGCGAAACGGCGTCCGCCGGCGCATTGGCCGATTTGAAGGCGAGCTCGCTGCGGGATTGCGTCACCGGGCCAAGGCCGTATCGCTGCATCATCAGCCGGTTGTGATACTGCCCCGATGCTTCTCGGGCGTCGGCATCCTGCTGCAATTCCGGCAAGGTCTGCGACAGGATCGGCACGCCGCGCCTGGCTTCGTCTTCAATGATGAGATAGGCGGTGTAAGGCGTGACGATGCTGTATTTGCGCGCCAGTTCAGTGACCTCGTCCTTCAGCTCTGCGTTCTCACCGTGCAGCCGGATTTCCTCCAGCAGATAGCCAACCCGCCGCGTGGCCCAAAGCCGTGGAATAAAATCGTGCTCGGTCGTTTCATCCCAAAAGTTCACGTCGTAAGTCAGCTTCTTCCTGTCGCCCTGGACCGTCCCTTCGAGCACCACCGCGGACGCTCCTTTGCCGGTGTAACGTCCGGCCAGCACCAGTTGCTCGCCTTTGAACAGGTCAGGCAGGTTAGAGGGATACAGTTTGGTCACGCGGATATCGCCGGTGAACGACAGCGTCGGGTTCGTCAGCACCGGGTCTTTGATCTTCGCGAAGAAGTTCGACACCTTCACTTCAATGTCTTCCTCAGGTAACACGTATTGGCTGAACGCGCGGGTCTCCTCGGTGATTTTGTCGAGCAGATGCGTGTTCACGTCGTGGCCGATGCCGAAACAGAAGACGCGCACTTTGCCGTCGCTGTTCTGCTTCACGTTGCCGACGATTTGATTTTCGTCCGTGATGCCGATGGTCGGCAGACCGTCCGTCAGGAAAATAATCACGAAGGGGCGGTCGATTTCGGATTTCGGATTTCGGATTTCGGATTTTGAAGTTTGAGCCTCTTCACGTCGGCCGCTACCGGGGCGCAGGGCGAGCGCCTTGCGCAAGGCGTCGTCAATCGCCGTGCCTCCGATGGCCTTCAAATTCCTGATGAAATCGTCGGCGCGAGCGCGATTGGCCTTCGATGCCTCCGTCAGTTTGTTGAAGAGCAGTTCGGTCTCAGTCGAGAAACGAATGATTTCGAAGCGGTCGTCGTCGTTCAGGTTCTCGACGCAGAACAGCAGTGCTTTCTTCGCCTGTTCCAGTTTCTTGCCCGCCATCGAGCCGGAGGTGTCGAGCACAAAGGCCACGTCTTTCGGAATCACCTTCGTTTCCTTCGCGTCAATGCCCGGCGACGCCAGCATCAGGAAGTAGCCGTCGTCAAGGCCGGTCCTGTAGGTCATGAGGTTCACGCCGATATCCTCGGCTTCCGGCGCGAAGAAGAGCTGGAAGTCGCTGTCGGGCTTCACGTCCTTCGCTTCAAAGCCGACGGTGGCGCGGTTTCCTCCGTGACGTTTGATCTCCACGTTATGGCTCGGCGAATAAATCGACTTCAGCGGACGCTTCGTCTCGACCTCGACCTTGAGGCTCACGTCGGGAATCGGCTTGGCGGAAAATTTTTCCGTGTTGAGCGGGTAAGTGAAGCCAATGAGGCCGGAATCGGACTTGAGCAATTGCGTGTAGGAGAGCGACACGTGTTTCTTTGCGTGCGGTTCGATGGGGAAGATGCGCACCTTGAACACGTCCTGGCCTGCGTATTCGAGCAACGCCGGGTCG
>QHPA01000257.1 GCA_003218935.1 Verrucomicrobiota bacterium | reverse complement strand
CGATGAGCGCGTCGCGGCTGAACTCACTGGCCAGCACGATCAACGTCCGGCTCAGCAAACCGCGCTCCTCCAGATCGAGGACGAGCTGGGCCACCGGTGCATCGATCGACTTTTTCATGTTCGCCATTTTCTCGTGGCCGTGCTCGTGTGTGTCCCAGTTGAGGAACGGAATGTATTCAGTCGTCACCTCGAGGTAGCGCGCGCCGGCCTCGGCCAGCCGCCGCGCCAGCAGGCAACCGAGTCCAAACCGGCCGATCGTTGCCGCTTCATAGCTCCCGGAACGATCGATCGCGGCGTCGAAACGTCTGCCCGGCTTGTAGTCGGGGACGTATTTGCGGACGTTCTCCGTCGGTTCCAGCGACAGGTCGAAGGCCTTTGCCGCCGGTGAACTGAGCAGGCGGTGCGCGTTGTCGAGGGAACGGAGCAGCGATTCCTTCTGGTAATCGCTCCCGAACTCGCCCACCGGACTCTGCGCGAGCAGCTTCTTGTAAAACTTGTTCCGGTCTTCGAATCGGGATGGGCTCATTCCCGCCGGCGGACGAACCGCATCGGTGGCCTGTTCCGGATACGGAATGTTGAACGGACCGTATTCACTCCCCAGGAACCCCGCGGTCGTGAACGCCTTGAGTTCCTCGCCTTCGCCCAGGTCGAAGCGCTGGCCGATGTTGATGAACGCCGGCACCGCAGGATTCTTCGGCCCCAGTGTGCGCGCGACAATCGCGCCGACGTGCGGCGCGGCCACGGTCTGCGGCGGCGCGTAACCGGTGTGCCACTGATATTGATGGCGTGAATGAAGAATGAACCCAAGGTCGCCCGCTGTGTAACTTCGAATCAACGTCCCGCGGTCCATGACACCCGCGATCTTTTCCAGACCGGCGGTGAACTTGATGTTATCGACCGCCGTGTCAATCGTCGGAAACGTGCTGAACATTTCGGCCGATTTCATGCCGCGCTCAAACGGCGAGTAACGTTTCGGGTCGAACGTCTCCGTGTGCGCCATACCGCCGGCCAGCCAGAGCACAATCAACGTGTCGGCGGTCGGTTTGATCTTTTCCTGGGTTTCGGCCGCGAGCAGGGCGCGCGGATAACCCGCGGCCAGCGCCGACAGCGTAGCCGCGCTGGCCGTCTTCATAAAATCACGTCGGTTCGTTTTCATAGGCATCACCTCAATAAATCAATTGAAACTCGGGCAACATCGTCATTGCCCACAACAAATCCTCCACGCCTTCCCTTTTCACCGGCGTGCCGACCATTTCTTCGGCGAGGCGCAATTCTTCTTTCGTCGGCTGCCGCGCCAGCGCCCGCTCATAAAGCGTGACGATCAGATCGCGATTCGATTTCGACAGCTCCTGGACTATCTGTTCTGCGCCCCGTTCGAGCAGACCCGCCAGCGTCGCGCCGTTCATCATCTCCAGCGCCTGCAGCGTGGTCGCGGTCGAAGAGCGGCTGGTCACGACCTGCTCGCGATTCGGCCGTCCGAGCGCGGTCAGGAGCGGATCGCTGTTCACCAGCGCGGCGCGCACTTGCCCGCGCAGCGCGGCGGCGGCCAAAACCGACGTAAATTTCCTTCCCAACTGCCACGGCGCCATGTCCAGGTTTCCCAATTCGGCGGCCGCCTGCCAATCGCTCGCATCGAATTCCGGCTTTTCCCAACCGTCCGCTTTGGTTGTGGACCAGAGCCAGGTTTTATCCGTGGCAAAGTCCATGACTTTCTCCTCCGGTTTGCCATTCGTGGTTTGACGTATCCGCGCGTAAAGGATCAGTCCCGCTGGATTGGACTGGTCCGTGGATTTGTCGTCGGCTTTGGCCGCAGCATTTACACTCTGGACGGCAAAAAGATTCCGGCCTTTGACGAGGTGCGAGCGGATGTCCACCAGTTTCGGTTTGTTGTAATCGCTGTTGGAAGTCACTTCTTTGCCGTTGATGAACAGTTTGAAGCTGTTATCGCAGGTCGCCACCGCCAGCGCTTCGGTCGCCGTCTCCGGCAGGTTGACCTCCTTACGCCAGTAGAGCGTCAGCGCTTCGGTCTTCTCCGCGGCGCCAGCATCTTTCCAAATCCATTTCGGTTCGACGGCGAACCGGCCCAACTGCGGCTCGGCAATCGAAAAATCAACCTGCACCGCGGGCTGCTCGTGCCACACGCCCGTCATCGCGGCCAGCGCGTCGAGGAACTGCTCGCCGGACAACCGGCGCAGGACCGGTCCGCGGAAAACAAATTCTTTGCTCGCTTGTTCGGTCATCGGGACCGCGGGCAGTTGATAAGCCTGCGAGGTCAGGATCAACCCAATCGTATGTTTGAGGTCATAGCCATTGTCCGAAAGATCAGCGGCGAGCCAGTCGAGCAGGTCCTGGTTCCACGCCGGATTGTCCATCTCGTCCGTCGGCTCGATCAATCCGCGGCCCATGAACCTCGCCCAGAGTCGATTCACGATTGTGCGCGTCAGCCGCCCGTCTTTCTTCGACGTGACGAGCTCGGCGAGTTGCTTCAACCGCTCCGGCTTCTCCGCTTTGGGATCAATGTCACCCAGCTCCGGATAAATGAACTTCGTTTTCGCGAACTGGCCGGTCGGCTTGTCGCAGTGCACCATCTCCAACGGCTGATCCGAGAATATACCGGCCAGTCCATACGAATCTGACAGCATCCAGTCGTTGATGAAACTGTCGTGGCAGGAGGCGCACTTCAGGTTCACGCCCATGAACACCTGCGAGATGTTTTGCGCCGCCTGCATCTGTGGCGTCTGGCTCGCGTTGACCACGCCGCGCCAAACGATCCCTTTGCTGAAACCGGCGGACTGCGGCACCGGATCGATCAACTGCCGCACGAATTCGTTGAAGGGCATGTTCGTTGCCAGCGCGGAGTAGAGCCAGCCGGTGATTTGTTCGCGCCCCCCGTCAATGTAACCGGTGCCGCGATAATCGTTGCGCAACGCGTCGTTCCAGAAGGTCAGCCAGTGCTCGGCGTAACGGCGATTGTCGGCCAGCAAACGTTTGACCAGGCGGTCGCGTTTGTCAGATCGCTTGTCGGCCAGAAACTCATCCAGCTCCTCCGGCATCGGCAGGAGGCCGATGGCATCGAGATAAGCGCGTCGGACAAAAACACGGTCGCTAACCGGTTTGGCCGGCTTGAGTCCGTGCGTTTCGTAGTAAGCTTGGAGGAGACGGTCGATAGGGTTGGTGACTCCTCGGCGCGCGACGGGAACTTCCGGCTTGCGCGGAAAAAAATTCACGGGCGGCGGCTTGGCGAAACTGATGCCCGCGTCCCACGGCGCGCCCTGGTCAATCCACGCGCGCAGCAAACCAATCTGCTCCGGCGTCAGGCGCTTTCCCTTTTGAGGCATGACACTGTCCGGATCGAGGCCCGCCACCAGTTCGATTAAATGGCTCTCCGCGCTTTTGCCAGGAATGATGGCCGGTCCAGACTCGCCGCCTTTGATCAGTGTCTCCCTGCTTTCGATGCTAAGGTCGCCCTTGGTTCGTCCGCGACCGTGGCATTTGATGCAACTCGCCTCGAAGATGGGCTTGATTTCCTTCACGAAATCAACCTTGCGACTCGCTGGCGCTGGCAAAGATTTCGCCTGCTCCGGCGTGATTTTGGCCAGCGCCACCGCGCATCCGGCCCACAGGCAAGCCAGTACGGAAATGGTTAAAGGGCGCTTCATCTAACCTGAAATCTAGTAGGTAACGACGGAAAATGAAGGGGAAACTTTCAATCAATTTGTCCGGTGTCAGTCGTCCGTCGCCCGTGGTCAGTGGCGCGGTCCGCGCTTGACCGCTCTGCGAACCCGTAGCCGCATCTCTAATTTTTTGGAAGTGTTCCCTCTCCATGAACCGCCCCCTCACCCCATCCCTCTCCCCCTCGGAGGGGGAGAGGGCGGCCGAAGGGCGGGTGAGGGGGTGGTTCAGTGGTCCCAATGCATGTGAAAAACGAAAGGGAGCTTCCCATGAACCTCCCTTCGTCCTCGTGCTCGAACTCATCCTCAACTGATCCACTCGGTTTCGAGGACGAGGACGAGGACGATCCAGTTCAAGGGCTCAATGCATGCGGAAAAACGAAAGGAGGCTTCCCATGAAGTGTAGGGCAGCCATCCTGGCTGCCGGTTCTGCGGGCATCCTTGCCCGCAGGAGGCTCGGCCGGCAGGCTGGAAGCCTGCCCTACGTGGGGTCCCAATGCGGGTCGAGAGACCAGAGACGTTGCCCCTGAAACTGCCGAGTGGCCCACGTCAAGACGGCGCTACCAGATAATACGTATAGGTATTATTAGGTTGCCAAACCGCCAGGGCTGTTGAATATTTCCATCAGTTGAAAACCCTTGCCACGCGGGGCGTTTGCGGCGCGGTGCAAAAAATAGCGCGAAAGGGGTTTCTCATGAAATCATTCGCTCAAACCCACTCCTCCCTGACGGCGGCCACGGCAATTTTCGTCGCGTCCCTGGCGGCCCTTGCCTCGGAAGGCGGCCCGGCGAGCGGCGTGAACTGGCCCATGTTTCGCGGAAATCCGGCCCTCACCGGCATAGCCTCGGGCGCGCTTCCGGAGAAATTGTCGTTGCTTTGGAGTTTCAAAACGGGCGGGCCGGTCAAATCGTCTGCCGCGATCGTTGATGGTCACGTGTTCATCGGTTCCGGCGACGGGAACGTGTACGCGTTGGATTTGGCCAGCGGCAAAAAAGTTTGGGCCGCCAGGACCGGCGGGCCAGTGGACTCGTCGCCGCTGGTGCTCAACGGCAAAGTGTTCTTCGGTTCAACGGACAACTCGCTTCACGCGGTCGAGGCCGCGAGCGGCAAGCAAGTTTGGAAATATGAGACGGGCGACAAAATCCTCGGTGCGCCGAACTGGTTTGTCCGGCCCCTCACCCGTCCTTCGGACACCCTCTCCCCATCCGATGGGGAGAGGGACAGGGTGAGAGGCGCCTTGAAAACGAACATCGTCATCGGCAGCTACGATTTCAAGCTGCACTGCGTCGATGCCACCACGGGCAAGACCAATTGGGTTTATGAAACCGGCAATTACATCAACGGCTCGCCCGCGGTGTTCGAGGGCAAAACCGCTTTCGGCGGCTGCGACGCGATTCTCCATGTGATCTCGCTGGCCAAGGGCGAAAAAGTGAAGGAAATCGAAGCGGGCGCGTACATCGCCGGTTCGGTCGCGGTCGCGGACGATCGCGCCTACTTCGGCCATTACGAGAACGAGTTTCTTTGTATCGACCTGAACAAAGGCGAACGCGCGTGGACGTTCAAAGACCGCGAATTTCCCTATTTCTCGTCGCCGGCAGTCACGAAGGACCGGGTCGTGTTCGGCGGACGCGACAAGCGCCTGCACTGTGTGAAGCGCGACAATGGCGAAAATGTCTGGGCGTTCGCGACGCAAGGCAAGGTGGACAGTTCGCCGGTCGTGGTCGGCGACAAAGTCGTCACCGGTTCGGACGATGGCCGGCTTTACGTCGTGTCACTGAAG
>QHPA01000256.1 GCA_003218935.1 Verrucomicrobiota bacterium | reverse complement strand
TATAGACCAAAGTCGCCGCAGCGATGACTACGATCGAACAGGCGAAAAAGCAGAGCGCGGGAGAGTTGCCTCCCGGTAATTTTTTCACCGAACTGATGACAAACATGTGGAGCAGATAAATACCGTAACTGATCTTCCCCACATGGGTCATCAACCTGCCGCCGAGCACGGGCGTGTTGGAGCGAATGACCAAGCTGACCAAAGTCAGCGCCATGAGTAAATAGAGCAACTGCGAGTCCCATGAACTCTGTGTCCGCATGGGGTGCACGCAGAGCCACGCCGCCGTCGCAGCGCCGAGGCACGCGGGCGCCCAGGCGGGGCCAAGCCGCCGCGCGAAAAACTCATACCTCCGCCGGCGGTTCAGCGCAAAGGCGATCAGGACCCCCAATAAGATCGGCTCCTGATAACTGAAAACCACACGCCAAAGCGTGGAGTCGGCATCGATGTTGCCAAACAACGCATAGACGACGGCCTTCGCGGTCAGCACGGCCAGCGCCGCGCCGACGACGAGGCGGCGGTTGGCGAGGAACATAAGTAATCCAAACGCCAGGTAAAACTGTTCTTCCACCGCGAGCGACCACGCGCAGAAAAAAGGGCCTTGGGTCGCCGTCGCCAGCCAGTTGCTGTAATAAAGGAGGTAGGCCGGAAGTTTTTCCCTGAAGAGTTCCTGGTTTTCGGGAGCATACTGTTTGAACACGAAAACGAACACGCCTTGCAGCAACAACGCAGCGTAATAAAGCGGCAGCAATCGGAGGGCACGGCGACCGTAAAACTTCCAGAGATCGATCCTCCCGGTCTTTTCCTCTTCGCGCAGAAACAGAGTGCAGATCAGGAACCCGCTGATGACAAAGAAAAATGCCACGCCATAGCGTCCGTTGTCCTGCAGGGTGTGCACCAGGGCCTGCTGAAACCGTGGCACGTGATGCAGCAGCACCATCAGGATCGAAACCGCGCGCAGGCCGTCCAGGGCATTGAAGTAAGAGTTGGCCTGAAAAGCTTCGAAGCTTTGAAGGGAGGAGGCCGGTTCTTTCATGAACGTGCGAGTTTCGCGGGGGCCTTTCCGACCTCCGGAGTTCCAAAACGTTCCAATTCGGAAACCGACCATTTCGTGCCTGCTTGACATGCTCCATTGCTTGCCCTCGCCAGCTCGGCATCGCGGGTCATCAGGCGGAAAATATCAGGGATGGCCACGATGTCGTCGGGGACTTCCGGCCGATTCGTCAGCAGCGCAGCGTAGCTGTGTTTTTCGCCCGGATGATAACCGTGCATGGCCCGGATCGGCCGCTCGCCCATGTGACTTGGCACAATCAACACGCCTTCCTTGACGAGAAAGATCAGTTCGCCGAAGTAGCGGTCGGGGAAAAAAGCGCGCAACTGTTTTAACTCCGCGTCCGGCAGGATTCGACCCTGCGGAATCTGTCGCAAGCAATCGCCGATCTGGCAGCGCGCCCGATCGTTAAAGAACCAGAAGCGCGCCATCGTGGAATCATACACTACGGCGTAGTCCTGCTTCATCCGAACCTCGAGCGCCTCGATGCTGGACTTGAGATCGAGCAGCTCGTCACAGTTGGCCATGCCGTGGTCGCTGAAGACGTAGAGGTGGATTTCCTCGTAGTGTTGGCGGGCAACGGACAACAGTTGTGAAATCCATTGCTCGTATTGCCGGAGTTTTGCGGGCAACGCCGGCGATTGATTGCCCACCCGATGCAAAAGCCCGTCCAGTGCGGGCCAATAAATGAAAGCGAAATCAATTCGCTCGGAGCGAACATCAGCGGTGACGACCTGCAAATTCTCCCACTCGCTCTTCGTCGGGTCGCTCACGTGATAAGGGATCTCGCGAATTTCCAGAAAGTCGAAAATGTTCGGCCCGCGGTTCATGCCGCCGGGTTTGAGCGGGCTTTTCTTTTCCGTGAAATCGAAGAGCGAAATATGCTTGAAGGGGATGTTGTAGAGGTCAAAGTAACCGCGAAATTTCAGGTGAACTTTCACGAACTTGCTCAGCCAACGGCGGAAAATGCGCCGACTCGTGATCGCCGCCGGCAGCCAACGAAGCCGGCGTAGCGACTTGAAGGGAGAATTTTCCGGGTCATAAACGAAGTAACACCAGTTGCGATGCTCCTCCGGCCAGCGACCGGAGAGGATGGAAGGCACGCAGGTGGAACTATAGCCGAAGACTGAGTCGAGCCGCTTGCGGTACGGCGCGAAATCGCGGGCGAAGGGATCGTGCTTGAGGAGCTCCCAACCGCAGGCGTCGATAAAAATGAACAATGGCAGAATGGCTTTCATGAGCAGTGAACCGGCTGCGTCCCGTCGGGCCGGCTTTTTGAAACCAACCGGCGGATTTCCTTGCGAAGCAGCGTGGGACTGAAAGGCTTGGTCAGGATCAGGTCCGCGCCGGAGAATTCGGCCTCCTGACGCATCACTTCGTGCGGGCTGGAGGTCAGCACGATGACCGGGATCGACCGGGTGTTCTGTTCCTTTTTAAGCCGACGGAGCGCCGCCAAACCATCCATTTTCGGCATCAGGATGTCCAGAATCATGAGATCCGGCCTTTCCCGCAAGGCCGTTTCGATAACCTCGTGTCCGTCGCGCACCTGGAGCAACTGGTAGCCATCCTGTTCCAATTCGTGTTGCATGAACCGAAGCATGTGCAATTGATCATCTGCCACCAAGATTTTCGGCGCCATAAGGCCGACTATCCTTTCAGCTTGGCGTGGCCGCGACCTCCTCGCATTTCACCACCTTCAATACGCGATACAAACGGGTCAACTCCAGCATCTGGTGCGCCGATGGGGCAGGGTTGAGCAAACGCACCACACCGCAGTCGCGATCTACGAGTTTCCGCAGCGCCACTAGCGTCCCCAAACCGCAACTGTCGAGCAAAGCGGTCCCGGAAAGATCAATTTCGATGTGCCTTACTGGCGCGGTAGTTATGGCCTCCTTGATTGCCTCGTAAAAAGCGGCCGCATTGGCGGCGTGGAGTTCCTTGATTCCTGATGCCCGCAGAGTGTCTCGATGGCGCTCAATCGTCATAGTCAATTATCGAACAAGATTCGTTTAAACAGTCGAAAACCCAGCACACGACTCAAAATCGCCAGATCCAGCCGCCAGTTCGCGCGCATCGCGTAAAAACTGGCGAGACCACGCGCCTCTTGATCGAACAGCTCCGCGCAGGCCTCCGCGTCGGCGAGCGAAAACAAGCCGATCGGCGCTTTCAACCAGAGCCGCTCAAAATCGCTCGCCAGCAACAGGACGGCGGCGGGGCTCAAGGGGCGATTGCCGACCCACGCAAATTCTCCCCGCGCCACTTTCCACAACTGCGGCCAGCGCTTCAGCCAGTCGCCGACCGCGGTGAATTCGTGATAAGTCAAAACATCAACGGCGGAGGAAGGTCCGGCTGAGTGAGGACGAACCGCAACCAGCGGGCGCAACGCGCTCTGGCCTCGCAGCCAGGCTTTTATCACAGCATAACAGGCGCAGGGCAGCGTCAATAATGCCGCGACCACCGCCATGGCGCGGCCGAGCCCGTGACCGGCTTTCGCTGTCGCCGCGCGTTGACTCAGTGGAGACAGCAAAAAAGCGTCAGGCACGTACGTGCAGGAACCGGTCTGCCAATTGATCAACGTGCTCCCCGAGGCGAGCGAATTTTTCACCTCCGTCAACTCGCCGACGTACGTCTCAGGTCCCACGATGCTGTCCGCAATCTCCACATCCGCGGCCAGGACCGTCCCATTTTCCACGATGGCTGCCGGCCCGACAATCGCTCGCGGGCCGACCAGGACATTTTCCCCGAGCCCACCCGGTCGGGGGCGGACGCTGCCCGCGGCAACCAGTGCTGCAGGACCGCAAACAGCTCGGCATAGCTGCGGAACAGCGGCCGATCAGGCGCACCGGGTAAAAAGTCCATCACCGTCACATCGTCCGGTTCGGCGGGCCAGTCGGAGGCGACCGCGGAGCGATATTTGGCGCGCGCGTCGACTGGTTTCAGTTCGGCCTCTTCCGTCACTACTTCCACTTTCAACTCCCAGCGCACGCCATCGCCGAGCCACGCGCGCACCTGATCAGGCCGGTCGGACACCAGGAGGTAAACATGGCGAACGCCGCGGTCCACGAGATGGTCCAACCAGTAATCCAGCAAAGTCTTGCCGAGGATAGGCGCCAGCGCCAGCGGAGCGCTTTGCGCCAGCGCGCTGATGGCTGGCCGTTCACCCGGACAAATCAATACCGCCTTCATCTCAATATGCCCCTCTTCCTGACAACACGGCCGGAATCGTCCTCAGCAGGATTTTCACATCACCCCAGAACGTCTGGCTTTCGATGTATTGCACGTCGAGTTGCACCTGGCCGGAGAAATCGATTTCGGCGCGACCGCCGATTTGCCAAAGACACGTGATGCCGGGTGTCGCCATCAGCCGTCGCCGTTCCGCCGCCGAATACATCGCCACTTCGCGCGGCACCGGCGGTCTCGGTCCGACCAGCGACATGTCGCCGTTCAACACATTGATCAACTGGGGCAGTTCGTCGAACGACAGACGGCGCAGCCATTTGCCGACGCAGGTGATGCGCGGGTCGTTCTTCATTTTGAACGTGACGCCTTCGCGATGTTCGTTATGCGCCAGCAGCTCCTGCAGCCGCTGCTCCGCCTCGAGATACATCGAGCGGAATTTGAACATTTTGAAATGCCGGCCCCATTTGCCGACCCGCGTCTGTACAAAAAAC
Organism: Verrucomicrobiota bacterium; assembly: GCA_003218935.1. Lineage (GTDB taxonomy): Bacteria > Verrucomicrobiota > Verrucomicrobiia > Limisphaerales > AV2 > AV2. Next base: position 2,915 of record QHPA01000256.1, on the reverse strand, counting down.
ACCGGACCGCCGTCCTCCAGTTTGATCAGCAACGCGATCAATAGAAACAGCGGGCTCAACAGGAGCAACAGAATGAAGGTGGCGGCCGCATCGAAGGCGCGCTTGGCCCGTCGCGTCCCGGCCGTCAGACAGCGCCAGACAACGCGCTTCAGCCAAACGTAGCCATTCAACCGCCAACGTCCGAGCGGTGATTGGAGAGCCAGAAAACGCTCCATCAACAGGGTATCCATTTGTGTGGTGCTCATGCTTTTCCTCCGGAATTCTTTAGTGTTCGCAACAGATCGGTCAGTTGACGTACTCGATCCGGAGCCGGTGGGCTTTCCACGACGACATGCGCCCAACTCCTCTGCGGGGCGACATACCGGTCGTGCATCGGCGCCACCGTCTCCCAAAATTGTTTCCGCACCGACTCCCGGCTCCGCCCACGCTCGGCGGCATCGCGCGCCAGACGGCGGGCCAACCTCATCCGTACCGAGCAATCGATGAAAATCCGCAATGCGAAGAGCGAGCGCACCGAGGGACGCAGCAGCAGCCAAAGCCCTTCGACAATGTTCAAAGGTTTGGGATGAAAGGTTTGCCGTCCGGGCAGCCGGGTGTGAGTCATAAAATCGTAGCGCGGCACGGGAATGGAACGCCCGGCCCGGCTCGCTTTCAGCGATTTCTCAAACAACGGCCAGTCAATGGCGCGGGGATTATCGTAATTTATTTTCCGGCGTTGGCTCGGCGAGAGGTGGGAGCGATCGCGATAAAAGTCATCCAGCGACAGCCGCCCCACATCGTTGCCCACTGCCGTTTGCAGATGGTCCGCCAGCCAGGTTTTCCCGGCGCCGCTGCCGCCCACGACAGCCACCAGAGGATTTGCCGTTCGACGTTTCATACGTTTACGCTGCGTTGCGCCTCGACAACGACCCGCGCGAACAGGTCTTCGAGACCGGTGATGTATTTCGAGAAATCGTAATGCTCCGAGACCAGTTGCAGTCCGCGCTCGCCCATTTGCCGGGCGACATTTTTATTCCGCAGCAACTCCTCCACTCGAGCGGCGTACGTCGCCCGGTCCATCCACGGCACCAGGTAGCCGTTGTGCCCGTCGAGCAACCACTCCCTGATGCCGCCCGCGTCGAACGCGACCACCGGCAGCCCGTATCGCATCGCCTCGATCCCCGCCATCCCGAACGGTTCCGGCCAGACCGAACTCATCACCACGAGGCTGCACTCGCGAAAATAATTCTTCACTTCTTCCGCCGGGACATAGCCCTGGAAATGCACGCGACCGGACAGCCCCAGCTTCCGGCTCAACTGTTCGCAGAATGGCCGGTGGTTGCCATCGCCAAGAATGACGCATTCGAACGGCGCGCCAACGCGGGCCAGCGACTCCAGCAACACATCCACCCCTTTGCCGCGAACGATTTGACCGGCATAGAGGATGAGGTTCCGGTCGCTGAACGAACTGCGCAACGCCGGTTCGGCCTCGGGAGGAACAGGGACGTGCAGTTCAATTTTCTCCGCCCCAAAGCCGTTGTGAATCAGTTCTGCCCGCAAGTAGTGGGAGTTGACGATGAGTCGATGAAACTGCCGGTTGAACTCGAGTTCCTTTTTCTTCGCCGTGTAGCTGGCCCATTTCACGGGGAAGACGCCGTCGCGGTTGCGGGCGATGACCGCGGCGCACGGAAAGATACAGAAAGGCGAAACAGCTCGGGTGCAGATCCGGCGCGTGAAATAAAAATATTTGTAGCTGCGCATGCAGCAGAGGTCGTGGTCGTGCACCATCCGCACCAGCGGCACGCCGGCGGACGTCAGCGCTTCCAGGCCGTCGAGGTCGGCGAGTTTGTGCACGTAGGCCAGGTCAGGCTGAAAACCCTCCAGCGCGGCATTGACCGCGCCGGAACTGTTCCCTGGAGCCAGCGGAAAACGATGGGTGAAAGTTTCCTCCCAGGCCGATTCTCCGCGGCGCGTACCCGCCCCGTGGAGAATGCCCACGACATGCCCGCGGCGCTTCAGTTCCCTGGCAGTTGCGAGCACATTGGCTTCGGCTCCGGCCAGGGCCCCAAAACGTTCATGCACAAAAAGCATTCGCATATTCGCGGCCCCGGAGCCGGAGTCCTCGCAGATTCAACCGTCACCAAGCTGTCACAACGCGCGCGCGCTTTGAAGTGGGTCTAATCCTAAAACGGACATGGGGAAGATACCCCAATTGGCTGGGGGGCGTTGCGTAGCGCTGGGTTGCCGAACCTCCGGGGGAATCGGCCCTGCTTACTCCACCAACTGATTTTTGATGGCATAATGCGTCAGTTCGGCGTTGCTCGTCATGCCGGTCTTTTCAAGAATTCGCGTGCGATAGGTGCTGACTGTTTTTACGCTTAAGGAAAGTTCCTCCGCGATCTGACTGACGGTCTTGCCCGACGCGATCATCCGCAACACCACGAACTCACGATCCGACAATCGTTCGTGTGGCGCCTTGGGCGAGTCGATGGCCAGATACGAAGCCATTTTTTCCGCGAGCGACGGGCTGACGTAGCGTCCGCCGGCCAGCACCTTTTTAATCGCGCCGACGAGTTCCTCCGGCGCGCTTTCTTTGGTCATGTAGCCCGACGCGCCGGACTTTAGCACGCGCACGGCAAATTGATCCTCCGGGTGCATGCTCAACACCAGGACCGGCAATTTTGGTTTTTCTTCTCTGATTTCCTTCAATGCCTCCAGTCCGCTGCGGCCCGGCATGGTGATGTCGAGCACCACGGCGTCCCAGTTTTCCTTGCGCAGGCGGTCGAGCGCTTCGCGGGCGTTGGCGGCCTCGCCGAACTGAGCCTGCTTGAACTCATCAGCCAGAATCTGCTTCAGTCCCCGGCGCACCACGGCGTGGTCGTCTGCGATCAGGATTCGCATGGTCAAGTGTGGGTGGTTTCTCCGGGCCGAACGAG
>QHPA01000255.1 GCA_003218935.1 Verrucomicrobiota bacterium | reverse complement strand
TCAGATCCAGGGAACCATCTCCATCGTAATCGAAAAAAGCGGCGCTGGTGCTCCAGGAGTTGCCTTCGACGCCGGCCTGTTCCGTGACATCGGTAAAAGTGCCGTCCCCGTTATTTCTGTAAAGAGTGTTTCGACCGAGGCTGGTCACATAGATGTCGATCCACCCATCGCCGTCGTAATCGCCGCAGGCGCATCCCATGCCGTATTCGCCATGACCGCCAACGCCAGCCCGCTCGGTGACGTCTTCGAACCTCCAGTTGCCGAGATTCCGATAGAGCCTGTTGCCGGAACGGTTCGTAGCGGCCGGATCCAGCGCACCGCCGTTAACGCAGTAAATATCCAAAAGACCATCGGCATCATAGTCCAGTAAACCAACACCCCCCGTTTCCATCTCCGGCATGTAGAATCGCTTTTTTTGACGCGAGAAATGGCGGAAATTAAAATTGGCTTTTGCAGCCACTTCTTCAAACCAAGGAGTGGCGGGAGGGCGATCGGCGAGTTGAGGCTCCTTTGTTTCGACTGATGCCGACGGAGACGGAGACTTCGAGCACCCGGCGACCCCAAGGCTTAGCAGACCCACGAGTAGGCCGGCACAGAAGATTTGGAGGAGCATCGAAAAGAAATGTCCTATTGCCGCGCTGACAAGCCCCGACGAGATTACTTTGCCGGCCACGGTGAGTTCCCGGATTGACCAAACTTCCGCAGTGCGACGTCCAACTCGACTAGTTCAGGCGCTTTGGGTGAGAGTTTTCTCAGTGTTCCTATTGCTTCCGCTGCCTCTCTGGCTTGGCCAAGGCGGAGGCACAGGTTGGCCAGGCGTACATACGCTGGCGTAAGCGCTGGATTCAACTCGATGGCCTTCCTGTAGTGTTCCGTCGCTTCTCCCGTGCGCTGCAAATTCCACAAGCAAACATTCCCCATCTCGACCTGGATCTCGGCGTTTTGTGGATCACAGCGAAAGGCGGATTCCAGGTCAGAAAGCGCCTCAACGTCTTTTTCTGCAGCCAAAGCGCGTTGGCTTTTGCCAGATACGACTGCGCCAGATTCGGCCCCAGCTCAATCGCTCGCGCCGCATAACGCAGCGCTTCTTCATTCAACCTCAGGTCTGCGCAGCTATGTGAAATCGTGATATAGGCCGGCAAAAAGCGATTGTCCTTCTCGATGACTTTCAACAAAAGTAGGCGCGCTTTGTCCGGCTGGCCGGACCGATTGCAGGCAATGGCCAAAGCGTTGACCAGAGTGAGATTCTCCGGTTGATAAACAAGGGCCTCGGAAAGTATCTCTACTGCCATGTCCGGACGGCCTTTTTGCCCATACTCAATGGCCGCGTCCATTTGGTCCTGAAGCAACTTGCTGTGCTTTGGCGCCGTGAGCGACCACGCATCATCCATTGGTGAAGCTCCCTGGCTGACCCCAAGGGCCAATTCCAGTTTGGCATCTTCCAAACGGCCCAAACCGCGATAAGCCAGACCAAGCAAGTAGTGCGGTTTCTTTGCGTCAGAGCTCGACTCGACCGCCTTTGCCAGCAGTTTGACCGCTTCCGCGTAGTTGCCCTGACGTAATTTCACGTCGCCCAGTCCGGCGTATCCGTGCCACTGCCGGGGCGCCAAAACCGTGAGGCGTTGAAACGCAGGCTCCGCTTCCTCTATCATTCCGGCCCGCAACAACGCCTCCCCTAAATGGTAGTATCCCTGCGGGAAATCAGGAAACTGCGTTGTGACTTTTCGTAACATGTTCAACGCCCCGTCCAAATCTCCCATTTCCTGTGTCGCGATGGCCGCGTAGAGCCGGGCGAGCGGTTCGCCCGGTTTGAGCTTTGCCGCATTTTGAAAGGCGATTCGTGCCTCCGGCCAGAGCGAGTTGGCAGCATAAACTATCCCCAGTGTTGCTTGACGATTGGGATCATTCGGCGCGGCGCGAACCCAGTCGATTTCCTTTGTTAGATACGCGCGCACTTGCGCTTCAAGCTTGGCCAAGTCTTTTGGCACCGGGACCTCCAAAGGCGGCCCGCCGGATTTCGCATACATGCGCCGATACTTGGGGATGAACACCACATGGTATTTGCATTCCCATTTTGTGTGATTAAGACTTTCATATTCGTTCATTTCTTGAGTCTCCGGTTGTTGACCTTGAGCGGTTCACAACACGGATTCTCAAGCGACTCCCGGAGCTGTCAAACTCTGGGAGTCTTCCCGGCATAGCCGGGAGGTTTCCCGAATGTCTAATAAAAATGGCTCGTCCGTTTGACGAGCCATTTGAAGGCGGATAAGGGTCGCAGTTAAATCTAAAATCGCTGAGGGTTCAGTATATTAAAAGACGCGTGGTCCTGCAGCCAATCGACGTCACGGTTTCCTGGCGATGCTACTCCGAGTGGAATTAGACTACCAAATTTGACATTTGGCGTCGTGCGTCCATCCAGCCATTTGTGGATTTCTGAATGCCCATCCGCAAACGAAAAACCCCCTGCCCGATTATGGTAGCTGGCCGGATAATCCACGATCGTGTACGTATTGGGTTTGATCGGATCATACCCACGCATGTCCACAGCGAACCAACCATCGTTGATGCTGTCTTCTCGTTCGTCATGACAAACCCATGTCTTGGTTGCTCCCTTTAAACTCACATCCGCCGTGTTCTTGAGCTGCTTTCCGGGACCACCGTTGTAGGGGCCAGCCCGCTCTCCCACATAGCCGTTCATTGAAATACTGCGGACTCGGGGCGCCCCTGTTTTGCCGCGGCTCAAGGACTTGTCCGCGGGACATTTAAAGACGTTGGGCGAATGAGCCAGATAAGGGCTTAGCGGCGAAAGTTGGCCTAAGACAAATGTATTTGTGTTCGCGCGTCCGCCATACTGCGCAGGGAAAGAACTGTCATTTGCCGGATCAAGCCATCCAAGCACCCAGGTCTTGTTCGAGTTTCCAATGCTTGAAACATCGCCGCCATCCAGGTTTCCAACCAATTTACCATTGCTGTCATCCGTATACATCCACCAGCCGATACCAATTTGATGCCCGTTGTTCATACACATGATGCCTTGTGCTTTGGTTTTGGCCTTCGCCAACGCGGGCAACAGGAGTCCCGCCAGAATCGCAATGATGGCGATGACGACCAAAAGCTCGATCAGGGTGAATCCCCTTCGTTTTCCACGCGGGAAACTGCGCCTGCCAAAAAAGAAGTCTCTCATAAACGTTTCGCGGTTTTTCATTTCGCCATTCGGGTTACTGGCGTGCAAAGTTACCCTTTAGCCGGGCTGTCGTCAATACTTGCGTTCGCAGCCTTTCGACGCAGGCAAAAGACACTCCAGCTCCCAGGCCTTTAACGGTGTGTGCAAATCAGCATTCAATTGGTTTCCATACCAGGCTGCACTTGATTTATCTCACAATCTCCCTCGGTTGAAAACTGTGCGTCTGACTGCACACCCCGCATCAGTAGCTTGAACGATCCTTCAGCCACTTCAAATCGGCGCCTTTGTCCCTCGGCGTTGCGCCGATGGCGGCGTTCTTAACGGTGATCGCCGGGTCTCTCCACCGCTTAATCTCCGAATGGCCATCTGAGTAGGCAATGCCATTGGCGCCGTTGTGATAGGTAGCTGGAATGTCCACCCAATTCGCGTTGGCCGGATCACAAACAAACCAGCCGTCATTGATGCTGGTCGGGTTCTCGTCCAAAGTTACCCAGGTCTCGCTGGGCGTGAGGATGCTCGAGTAGGTGCGGAAATTGCGGTAGTACGGGAGCGCGCCAGTGGTATGGTCTGTGTTCCAGGCATTAATAGGATTCATCCAGCAATTCATGGACATGCTGCGGATAGTGGGCGGGCCGCCTTTGTTTCCATAAGGGTCCCGGGTTGTCTTGTGATCGGCCGGACATTTGTACACCGCCAGGCTCTTTACATAAGGGTAAAGCAAGGAATCCTGAATCAGAACGTAATTGGTCGGGGTTCTAGCGTCATCTGCTGGATTCATCGACCCCATGCACCACTGGTTAAGCGGGTAGTTTTTAGTCGGACTGACAGCTCTGACCAAAGAATCCAATCCAGCCGATCGAACCAGCTTATCATTGAAATCGCTCGCGTAAAGGTTCCAGGCGAGCATCAGTTGCTTGCTGTTGCTCAAGCACATGATCCCTTGCGCTTTGGTTTTGGCCTTGGACAATGCGGGCAAAAGTAACGCTGCCAGGATTGCGATGATGGCGATGACCACCAAAAGTTCGATCAGCGTAAAAGCACGCGTGGCGGATCCCTTTCTCTCCTGTGAAGGTCGGAGGACAGCGAAAGGATTTGTCATAGAACAGATTTTTTACTTCGTCGTTTGGGAATTTGCCAGGCTTGCCTGTGTTTTAGCCATCGTCAATGTTTTGCTTTGTTGCTCGGTCTGTTTGATTCCGTCAAATCAAGCCCATAAGCGCCGCGCTTTGAACCAGTATTGCAGAAAATGGCCTCGGTGGAAAGTGTGCGTTTCGCTGCACACGTTGAGCCTCTTTGATGGAACGTGCTCCCACAATCAAAGCTCAGGAATCCGACTGGCGGTGCGGACTGATTCGATGCTTCAGACAGTAGGCGGCGTTGGCCGCGTATTTTTCCGCCGAGATCCTCAATTGTCCCCGTTCCGCAACTGTCAAGGCGCGGACAACTTTGGCCGGTGAACCCAGGACCAGGGATTCAGGCGGAATTCTCTTTCCTTGCGTCACGAGGGCGTTGGCGCCAACGAGGCTTCGCTCGCCGATCACTGCGCCATCCAGAATGATCGCTCCCATGCCGATCAAAACCTCGTCACCGACCGTACACGCGTGCACGATTGCCGAGTGCCCCACCGTCACGTAGTTGCCGACCAGGCACGGATAGTCGTCGGCCAGGTGCACCACCGCATTGTCCTGAATATTTGTGTGATGTCCGACGACAATCCGGTTGATGTCGCCGCGGAGAACTGCGTTGTACCAGACACTCGAATGATCCCCAATGGTCACATCACCGACGACCACGGCTCCGCGTGCGAGATAAACGTTTTGTCCGATTGTCGGCTTTTTTCGGAGGAATGTTTCGAGTTGCTCTGTTACGTTAGCCATGATGATCATTGCGGCTGCAGCTGCTTCGCGTTTGAAAACATCCCGGTTAAAACAGGAACGAGAATAATTGCCAGCAAAAAACCCGCCGGACTTGCGTCCAGGCGGGCTTCTGCTCAGTTCCTCCGCGTAATGTTCATTCTTACGCTGGCTGCTGAGTTCGACTCCCGGGGTTGTTTTTTATTCATGACGGTTGTATAAGTTGGCTGTGGTCAGACAAGCTCTATGAAAGCCGGACACGGCCATTGGCATCGTCCACGTCGGCCGGGTCAGCGTCTGCCTCGTTCGTTTAAAGAGCTGACGCCCACCAAGGCGTTCAATCCGCGCACCTTTTTTTATGAGATGGTGTGGAAGGTCCTGCTCGTGCGCCGCAAGGGACAGAACAAGAGGCCTGTGTTCCCCAAATTGAGCGCGGGGCAGGTCGCGCTGACCTGGATCGGCCATGCGTCCTTCCTGATTCAATTTCATGATCTGAACGTTCTCGTTGACCCTAATTTCGCCAACTGGCTGTTCCTTTTGAAGCGTTTGAAACGCGCGGGGCTTAAGATCAAACATCTCCCGCCGATTGACCTGGTTCTGCTTACGCACGCGCATTTCGATCATTTTCACAAACCAACGCTTCGCCGCCTGCCGCATCCGAAAATTGCGGTGATGCCCTGGGGCATGAACGACCTGGCTTACGGCCTGGGCTTCGATCGCGTCATCGAACTCGAATGGTGGGAAAGTTTCTCTCGCGGCGACTGGAAAGTGACTCTGACGCCCAGCAAACACTGGGGCGCCCGCATACTGCGGGACGAT
>QHPA01000321.1 GCA_003218935.1 Verrucomicrobiota bacterium | reverse complement strand
TCGCAGCCGCAACCGAAGGAGCGCGGGCAACCTGCCCGCGAGTTCCTCATTTATTTAGGAACAACTCGCTCTGCACCAGTTCGAGGATGAGGCTGCGAACGCCGTAATGGCTGGAACTGGCGCGTTCCAGGATTTGCTCGATCGATTCGCGGTCGGCGAAATGGATCGGCGCGCCGGTGGCATAAATCGTCAATTGCCGCGCAAGGTTGCGGGCGAGTTGCTTTTCGTTCGCGAGCAGGAGTTGTTTCAGCTCGCGAACGTCGCGGAATTTCCGGCCGTCGGGCAGTTCGCCGCTGGCGTCCACGGGCAGCGCGTAGTGAAACGCGAATTTCTGTCCGCTCTTGGCGATGCCCTGCGCCAGTTCACCCTCGGCCTCCGAACGATAACGGTCGCGCCAGCCGCCCATCACGTCGAAGTTCTCCAGCGCGAACCCCGCCGGATCCATCTTGGCGTGGCAGGCGTTGCAGGTTTCGAGGGTGCGATGTTTGTCCAGTTGCTGGCGGATGGTGACCGCGCCGCGGATGTCCGGATCGATGGCAGGCACGCTCGCCGGCTGGGGCGGCGGTTTCTGGCCGAGGACGCGCTCCATGATCCACGCGCCGCGCAGAACGGGCGACGTGGTTGTGCCGTTGGCTGTGACCTTCAGTACAGCGGCCTGCGTCATGAATCCGCCTCGAACAGAATCCTTTGGCAGAGCCTGGCGTCGCAACGCGACGCCTTCCACCTTGGGCAGGCCGTAGTGCGCGGCGAGCCGTTCGTTGAGCATGGCGAAGTCCGACGCGACGACGTTGCGCGCGGGCAAATCATTGCGCAGCAACTCGGTGAAGAACAATCGGGTCTCTTCCAGCGCGGATTCGGTGAGCAGGTCGTCGAGGTAATAGTCGGAATACAGATTGGCATCGGGCGCGGTCGCCGTGATTTTCCGGAGATCGAGCCAGTAATCGAGGAAAGCGTCCACGAACCGCCGCGATTTCGGATCGGCGAGCAGCCGATCCGTCTGCGCGCGCAGAACGTCGGGTCCGTGCAATTGCTTCTTCTCCGCGCAGCGGCGCAGCTCGTCATCCGGCGGGGAGTTCCAGAGAAAGAACGCGA
>QHPA01000320.1 GCA_003218935.1 Verrucomicrobiota bacterium | reverse complement strand
GCTCCGGCGTCACGTCGAAGTCACCGAGATGGCGGAGCAAGCGCGGCGGTATTTCGGCGGTGATGGTCACGGGTTCGTCGCGGCGCCCTTTGGAAATGTCATCGAGGTTCGGGATGAACCACTTGTTGCTCTCACCGGGCCCAACCCACACGGAATAGGCATTGAAGCGCAGTTTGTAGTGGCCGGCGACCGGCGCGCGGAACTGGTTGAACTTCGGCTCAATTGGTTCGTAAGCGCTCGCCACCACGCCGACGCCTTCCAGCTCCCGTAACTCGGCGTTCGTGCTCGTGATGGGCGCATCCCCTTTGCGCACGTCTGGCTGTCCCTGGAAGCCGAGCACCGGGAAGGTGGCGCGCTCGGGCGCAGTGTTGAATACGTTAAACTTCATCGGACCCGTGTAACTGCGCTGATCGCGCGCGTAATAACGTTTAACTTTCGGCTTCGGCCGCTCGGCCTGAGTCGCCATCGCCTGGCGCAACGCGTAATCCGCCGCGCCGAGATATCTCGCCATCTGCACATGCGACACGTCGAGCGCGTCGCCGATCTTGTTGAAGCGATCCGCCTCGCCATCTTCGGGCAACGAATCGCGCACCTGCAACCACGTCGCGTGCAGCAGGTCTCGCAGCGCGTTCTCGTATTCGTAGCGATTGAGTCGGCGCCGCGTCGCGCGGCCTTCTTTCTCCATGCGCGCCTGCTCCACCGACACGAGCGATGAAGACAACGACTTCGTGAATGCCTCCAACTCCGCCGCTTCAGGACGCGGCTTTTTCTTCGGGGGCATCTCGCCGTTGCTGACGCGGTCGTGCACCAGCACCCACCTGGAAAAGTTCGTGGGGTTCGCGGGATCGAACTTCAGCGCCGTCAGGTCCAGCCCACCTTTCTTCGTGTCCGCATCGTGACACTCCGCGCAATTTTTTTCCACGAACTGGCGAACTACCACGGGCACGTCGCCGGCCATTACCGGTCCGGTGACAGCCAGGAGCAGGCTGAACCGGGCGAATACTCTCATGCTCTTGAAACGTCGCATGTTCACAGGCTCCTTATCATTCAAATCCCTGCTCCGCGCGAAGTCAACGCAACGGTGAGGCCGTTCTCCGGCGGGGGCGCAGCTTGGTTTCTTGGCGTGGATTCAAGGTGCTGGTGGACGCCTGAGCTTGTGTGTGCCATGATACAAGCTTGAATTAGCTGGACGATGATCTTGCCTGCTCCCATTTCGAAGAAGGCGCTCTGGGCCGGACGTATCATGAGCGCCCTGCCGGTGCTGACGCTGCTCTTCAGCGCGGTCATGAAATTCTTGAGGTAAAGAAATGTAAACCACGGTTGCACACGGATAAACACAGATCGGGGACCGCGCCCGCCTCGGGCGCTGCGTTTCGCGCCCTCGCGAAACGCTCCCATCCGTGTCCATCCGTGTTCATCCGTGGTTGAATTCTTTGCGCCTCCGCGTCTCTGCGTTGAAAGGGATCCGCGTTCACCAGCGCCAATCAGTGGTTGACCCCGGTGTTGTTTGAGTGCGCAAGCGGTTTCGATTACAACGTTTGCCGAGTTCGCAGAAAATTTTTGGCAAAGTTGTCCTGAACGCGTCGGCTCGTTCGTCGTATCAATGAAAACGGCACAAATCGAAATAGAACAACTGCCAAAACGATTGTCGGATAAAGCCCGGCACTCACGGTTCGTCGAACGATGAAGCGGCGTGAGCGCCGCGCTCCGGAGCGCGTGGGCTTCAGCCCGCTGCAACGTCCGAGCCGGAAAGGAATTTTGGCAAAAAGTACCGGGAGACAAAATGAGCAAAATCCGAGTATTGGTCGGCACAAAGAAGGGCGCGTTCATCCTGACGTCGGACGGCAAGCGCAAGGATTGGAAAGTCAGCGGGCTGCATTTCGCGGGCTGGGAAATGTATCACCTCAAAGGCTCGCCCGCTGAGCCGAACCGCATCTACGCGTCGCAGACGAGCGGTTGGTTCGGCCAGGTTATCCAACGCTCCAACGATGGCGGCAAGACCTGGGAGACACCCGGCAGCCGCCCCGAGGAGTTGGCTGGCCCCGATGGCGCGCCCAAAGGCGAAAGCAACAAGTTCGTATATGAAGGCAAGGTGGGGACGCACAAGTGGTACGACGGCACGCAGCATCCGTGGGAATTCAAGCGCGTCTGGCATCTTGAGCCGTCCCTGACCGATCCGGACACAGTCTATGCCGGCGTGGAAGACGCAGCGATTTTCAAGACGACGGACGGCGGAAAAACATGGAAGGAGCTTTCCGGGCTGCGCAGTGCCAAAGGCCATCTCTGGCAACCCGGCGCGGGCGGCATGGCCGTGCACACGATCCTTCTCGATCCGAAGAACGCGAACCGGATTTTCATCGCCATCTCGGCGGCGGGCGCCTTCCGCACCGATGACGGCGGCAAGACCTGGAAGCCGATCAACCGTGGACTGAAGTCGCAATACATCCCGGATCCAAATGCAGAGATAGGCCACTGCGTGCATCACATCGCCATGTCCCCTAAGCGCCCGGGCGTCCTCTTCATGCAGAAGCACTGGGACGTGATGCGCTCGGACGACGCGGGCGATAACTGGAAAGAAGTCAGCGGAAACCTGCCGACCGATTTCGGATTCGTGATTGACGTGCACGCGCACGAGCCGGAAACCATCTATGTCGTTCCCATCAAGAGCGACTCGGAACACTTTGTTCCAGATGGCAAGCTGCGTGTATTCCGCAGCCGCACCGGCGGCAACGAGTGGGAGGCGCTGACCAAAGGCCTGCCGCAAAAGGACTGCTACGTCAACGTGTTGCGCGATGCCATGGCCGTCGACTCGCTCGACAAATGTGGCATATATTTCGGCACCAGCGGCGGGCAGGTATACGCGTCGGCCGATGCGGGAGACAGCTGGGCCCCGATTGTCCGGGATCTTCCTGCGGTGCTGTCGGTGGAGGTACAGACGCTGGCGTGATTCGCTGCGAAGACACGATCACAGACTATCGCCCCCGTCGGATCAACAAGCAGGCTCCGATGAAAGAAAGAGCGCCCGCTACAACCGCCACTCCGTAGCTTGCCAGAAACGCCGGGGAGTGAAGATCGTCGCTGGACGCGTGAATCAAATAATGGTGCAACAGATGTCCGAAGGCGAGCGTGGTGAAAAGAATCGCCAGGCCGCTGGCTATGGTTAAAATTCGCATTGTGTTTCCCGTACGGAACGGCAGTGTCGCATAAATGTCCGGTCCTAGCCAAGCAGTTTTGCGCGGGTCGATTGTCGGGTGTTCGTGGCGAGATTGCCCGACGAATGGGGGAGCAACAATCGCCGCCCGCTGAAGTTGGGCTACCGCAAATGGAGACTTTATGAACCTCACACAAGAACCCGCAATTGTGACTTGGCCAGAAACGCACTACGTTTTCCTCGAGAAAATTGGACCTTTCCAGAATACCGCTCCCCAAGCTTGGCAAGAATTGCATCGACTTATTTCAGGAATTTCAGAACACAATAAAATCACGGGATACCTGAGCCTCTACAAA
>QHPA01000319.1 GCA_003218935.1 Verrucomicrobiota bacterium | reverse complement strand
GTATCACAGCATCCTTTGCCATGAATTCGCGCACGTGGAAACCGACGAATGCGGCGCGCCCGAGTTTTTCTCGAACGGCATGAAAGTCCTGCAAGTCCCCGGGGCGAACGGCAAGATCGATCCCGCCGGCATCGAGCGGATGGTGAAAAAACGTTCCGACATCCATTACCCCAAGCCGCGCGCGGTCAGCCTCACGCAAGCCACCGAAGTTGGAACCGTCTATTCCGTTGAAGAGGTCAAAGCGATCGGGTCGAAAGCCAGGTCGCTCGGCCTGACCTTGCACATGGACGGCGCGCGATTTGCCAACGCCGTCGCGTCGCTCGGCGTGAAGCCCAAGGCAATCACCTGGCAGGCGGGCGTGGACGTGCTCTGTTTCGGCGGGACGAAAAACGGCACGCCGGTCGGCGACGCCGTGGTCTTCTTCAACCGTGATCTCGCTGACGAGTTCGATTACCGCTGCAAACAAGCCGGCCAGCTCTGTTCGAAAATGCGCTTCCTGTCCGCGCCCTGGGTTGGCATGTTGCAGGACGGCGCCTGGCTGCGCACCGCGATCCGCGCGAACGCCATGGCGCAGCGGCTGCGTGACGCGCTGCAGGGCATTTCCGAAGTAAGAATCCTCTTCCCAACGCAGGCCAACGCCGTGTTCGCCGATTTGCCGCCTTACGTGATCGTCGCGCTGCGGCAGGCAGGCTGGAAATTTTACACCTTCATCGGTCAGGGCGGTTGCCGTTTGATGTGCGCGTGGGACACGACGGAGGAAGATGTGGACCGGTTTGTCGCTGACCTGAAACGGCTGCTCCGCGCAGCGCCGAAGGGAATTTCGCTGCCAGCGGCGGACCATCGGAAACTCTGAATACCTGTTGAAAGCGAGTCGCGCCCTCTCCCATTGGGGAGAGGGAGAATGCTCCGCCGTCTTCGGACCATGCCTGTGACGGAGTTGGCCAATCCAGTCTGCGCAAAAAACTTACCTGGCGGCGGCTGTTCCCTCTCCCCGAGGGAGAGGCTCAGGGTGAGGGGAGCAACAGCGATTCAATCTCCACGTAAGTTCTGACGACCTTCGTCGCTCGCGCGAGTTTTTCGATCGGGAGCGAATTCGTAATCGCGATGACGGTCATCCCGGCCGCCAGTCCCGCTTCCACGCCGGCGGATGAATCTTCAATCACGCAGCAAACGTTCGGCGCGACGGAGAGCAGCTCCGCCGCGCGCAAAAAAATGTCCGGCGCGGGCTTGCCGTGCTCAACATCCTCCGAACTGACCACCGCGCGAAAGAACCGTCGCAATCCGCGCAAGTCCAGGACGGCATTGATGGTCGGATGCCGCGAACCGGAGGCCAGCGCCAGCGCGTATCCAGGCGACAGCTTCTCCAACAGCTCGGGCAACCCTTTGAAAATCGGCTCCTCACCCTGGAGCAAGGCGGCGAACTTCTCCTCTTTTCTCGCGAGCAATTCGGCGAGCGAGTGAGGCGGACGATGCCTGGCAATGAAGTCGCGCCAGACGACCAGATCGGATTTGCCGTAGTAAGCGGCGAAATCAATCCCGTGGCTCCGCGCGTAACCGATCTCCTCAAGAACTTCCCGGAAGGCGCGCTCGTGCAGCGGCTCGCTGTCCACCACGACGCCGTCCATGTCGAAAATGATGGCCTGAAATCGCTTTATCAAATAGGACTTTACGATTTACAGCCTGGTTTCGCCCAGCTCGAGCAGGCGCCTGGCATGCGCCTGCGTCAGCGGCACGACCGAAAGTCGGGATTGGCGGACGAGCGGCATTTCCTTGAGGATGTTGTCCGCCTTGATCGCCTCAAGACTCACAGTTCGCTTCAGCGCTTTGACTGGAACCAGATCAACGCACACCCAGTTGCCCTCCTTCGCCGTTGGATCGGGGTAAGCCTCCTTTTTGACGCGGGCGAGGCCGACGACCTGTTTTTCGCTGACGCTGTGATAGAAGAAGACCAGATCGCCCTTCTTCATTGAGCGAAGATTGTTGCGAGCTTGAAAATTGCGGACGCCCGTCCAAGCGGCCTCGCCGGCCTTGACGAACGTGTCCCACGAGTATGCCTCGGGTTCCTGCTTCACCAGCCAATCGTTTCTCGGCATGAGCAACTTTTAAGTCTAAAGGCGATTCGGGAAAAGAGCGAAAATGACGGGCTATCTAAGAAGGCGGGACTTGCAATTTCGTCCCGCTCGTGGGACGGAGTGTTCCCACAAGCGGTCAGTCCGTTGGAAGCAGTTCCTTCCAGAAAGCGCGTTAGGGATTGATTTCCCGCAGGATAACACCAGGTCCGGGCGTGGCACGCCGGTTGCGAAAGACGGTGGATTAGTCATGACCGATCTCAAATTCGCCTGCCGCCAACTGCTGAAGAACCCCGGCTTTACCGCCGTGGCCATGCTCACGCTCGCGCTGGGCATCGGACTTAACGCTGGCATCTTCACAATCCTGAATGCGGTCGCTTTACGTCCGCTTCGGTTGCAAGGGTCCGAAAGGCTCGTTTGCGTCTTCCAGGATTTCTCACGTAACCGCGGGAGAGTCCTCCGGAATGTTTATGACGACGCAAGTCGGGCGTCGTATTCCGAATACCGGGAATACCGAGATAATAACCATGTCTTTTCGGGTGTCGTTGCATACACGCCTTCTGTCCCAGCGACGCTGGGCGGAGAACGTCCGCAGCAAATTGTCGGGACCCTTGCTTCGGGCAATTATTTCGAAGTCTTGAAAGTCCGTCCCTCGCTCGGACGAGGCTTCCTCGATTCGGATTGTACGACGCCCGGCCAGAACGCCGTCGTGGTTTTGAGCGATGAATTTTGGCGCAGCGGATTCGGCGCCGATCCTTCAATGATCGGAAAAGCAATCATTTTGAATCGCACCCCATTCGTCGTCATTGGAGTTGCGCCTGCCGGTTTCCGAGGCACTGAAGTCGTGCCGACCGCATTTTGGGCGCCGCTGACAATGCAGAGGACTTTTCTGCGCGACAAAGATATTCTCGGAGATGACTTTTGTGGGTGGCTCGCGTTGATGGGAAGGATGAAGGATGGTATTTCGATCGGAGAAGTCCGTGCCGACCTCGGCGTGATCGCCGCACGCCTCGATCAAATCCAGCCGGGAAGGGCAACCACGCTTAAGATTGAGAAGGCTACACTTGCGGCCGCGCCACAGATGCGGACGTTGGTGTTCAGCGTCGGGGGCGTAATTCTCAGCGCTGTGGTCCTGGTTCTGGTGATCGCCTGCGCGAACATCGCCAATCTGCTGTTGGCGCGTGCAGTGGGGCGTCGGAAAGAGATTGCGGTGAGGCTGGCAATCGGTGCCAGTCGCTGGCGTCTGGTCAGGCAACTGCTGACCGAAAGCCTATTGCTCGCTCTGCTCGGAGGTGCGTTGGGTTCGTTTTTTGCCTTCTGGTCATCCACCGTCGTGGTGCGATTTATCCAATCCCATCTCCCGCCGGGCTTCCCGCCTTTCCTGCTCGATGTCGGCCCAGACACTCGCGTCCTGACCTTTGCGCTTTTGTCGAGTCTGCTTACAGGAATTACGTTCGGCCTCGTGCCCGCTCTTCGCTCTTCTCGCGTGGACCTTGGTCTG
>QHPA01000318.1 GCA_003218935.1 Verrucomicrobiota bacterium | reverse complement strand
CGTGAACGGCGACGGTTTGAACGATGTGATCACGAGCGTCGCCGCGCACGGGTACGGCCTGGTCTGGTACGAACAAGTCAAAAAGGACGGCGAGATCACTTTCAAGGAACATCTCATCCTCGAAAAGGAAAAGAAGCCGAACCCCTACGGCGTGACATTTTCACAACTGCACGCGGTTGATTTGATTGACATGGACGGCGACGGCGTGAAGGACATCGTGACCGGCAAACGGTTCTGGGCGCACGGCGCGCACGGCGATGCCGATCCCACCGATCCGCCGGTAATCTACTGGTTCCAGCTCGTCCGCCACAAAGACAAGACGGTGGATTTCGTTCCTCACCTGATCGACGACGACTCCGGCGTCGGCACGCAGGTTGTGGCCGGCTATTGCAGCAACAAAAAGTATCCGGACATCGTGGTTGGCAACAAGAAAGGGACGTTCTACATCAAACACGAAGTGAAGAAAGTCAGCCAGGCTGAGTGGGAGAAGGCGCAGCCGAGGCCGAGTCAGTAGTTGGCAGGTCCGACTTTAGTTGTTGTAGTGTCGGCGCTGTGCGCCGACTTCGAGCCACAGGCTCGACGCTACAACGAATTGGACAGCGCCCAATAGGTTGGTTTGCCGGCCCCGGTGTATGGACCATTCCCAGCGTGCGCTTTGGAAAGGTGCTACGTGAACTTTTTGCAATCACCGGGCCACAACCGCCAATCAAGATACCCGTCTCCTTTTATTTTTGGGAAGGATAACGCCAGACCCAGTCGCCTTGGTCGAGATTGACACGGTGGAAAGCAATTGAACAGCAGGGGGAATGTTGATCTCTGCACGATTAGACGGGCAGCGCGAAGCGAGGACTTTGAACGTGCCTGACGAACGCCTCGGCACGAGTGCGTCCGCTCTCGATGCCGCGCCAACGCGCAACCGCGTCCTGCAGCGCGTAATACCTTTCTGGAGCCTGTGAGGCGTGCGCATAGCAAGCCAGACGCTTTTTTGGCTCGCTCGCGGAAATATCCACGTAGTCGCTCGGGGTGAACTGCTGGGTGTCCTCTCCGTTCGAGACCTCGTAATAGAACAGTGAAAACTTCTTTTGCATGTGGAGCCATGCGTCATACACCAACATGGACGTGGCGCGATGATCCGCATGGTTATCAATCGGCCAGTGGGTAAAAACCGCATTGGGCTTCTCTTTTTCCAGGATTTCCAGGAACTGTGCATAGTGCGAGCGATCCACGACCGCGTTGCCGTCGATCTGGCCAACGTGCGCCGGGCGCGCCTTGAGAATCTCACAGGCTTTTTTCGCTTCCTCCATGCGATGACCGGTCATAAGCGCCGGCGATTCAACCGGCTCTCCCTGGTTTAGATACAGAAGGACGGCTTCATGACCCAGTTCAGTGAGACGTGAAATGGTGCCACCGCACCCGTATTCCGGATCGCCTGGATGGCCGCCTGTGACCACTACTTTTAGTTTGGAGGCCGATCCCCTTTGTTCCCCGCGGAGTAGAGCAGGCGCGGGAAGTCCGACCACCGCCGTTGCCGCAAGCACGCTCCCGGCGCTCAAGATTCTCCTGCGTGAAAATGATTTCATATCGCCTTTCGTTTTATCCGGTTCCGCATCTCCTGGCATTTACTCATAGCCCCGCCAAAAGTCCACGTCGGAACCTGGAGCAGGACAGCGCCGCTTCTTCGCCCCTGCCAAGCCGTCTCTATTCAGTCCAAAGCTTTCTACTGAATACTTACGGCCAGGCATCACTCGAGACCACGTGGCGAATGTTATCCGTCTTGACCGCTCCGCAAGGACCTGCGACAAGGTTTTTATGTTCAGGTCTCGTTTCGCTCTCGGAACGGTTTGTGTTGCCGCGTTCGTTGTCTCCGTCGCATTGGCAGCCTCGCCTGGCACCAAACCCGTCGGAAAAGACGGCCAGCCGCTCAATCTCGACTTTGAAACCGGCGACCTGCGCGATTGGAAAGCGGAAGGCAAAGCATTCGAAGGCCAGCCGGTCAAAGGCGATACCGTTTTCCCGCGCCGCAATGACATGCGGAGCAATCACCAGGGCAATTACTGGATCGGCGGATTCGAAAAGCTCGGCGACGATCCGAAAGGCACGCTGACGTCCGTCCCGTTCAAGGTCACGCAACCGTGGGCGAGTTTTCTCGTCGCGGGCGGAGCGTGGCCGGCGACACGGGTCGAACTCGTTCGCGCCGACACGCAGGAGGTCATCTACAAAACCTCCGGCTACGAAAACGAAACATTGCGGCCCGTCGTCGTTGACCTGAAGAATCAGATCGGAAAAGTAATCTTCATCCGCCTCGTTGACGGCCAGAGCGGGCATTGGGGCCATGTCAATTTCGACGATTTCAAATTCTACGCCGAACGGCCGAAGTTCGACGACGAACTCGACCCGGCGAAAATCGCGACCGAAGCGCCGCCGGCCGACATTTTCAAATACGGCGGCGTGTCGCCGGAGAAAGCGGCCGAAATCATGACGCTGCCGCCCGGTTTCAAAGCCACGTTGTTTGCCGGCGAACCGGACGTGCAGCAGCCGATTGCCTTCGCCATGGACCATCGCGGCCGTCTCTGGGTCGCCGAAGGTCTCACTTACCCGATCCGCCACGGCAAACCGCCGCAGGATCACCAGCCCCTCACCCTCTCCCCCTCCGAGGGGGAGAGGGACGGGGTGAGGGGGACTGCGGACCACTTCAAACCCTCACCCGAACAGCTCAAGGACATTTTCGGCGGCGACGACCGCATCCTGGTCTTCGAAGACACCAACGGTGACGGCAAGTTCGATCGGCGCACGGTGTTCCTCGAGCACTTGAATCTCGTCAGCGGACTGGAATTCGGCTTTGGCGGCGTGTGGATCGGCGCTGCGCCGTACCTGATGTTCGTGCCGATTCAGGACGGCGACACGCCGAAACCCGCTGGTGATCCGCAGATTCTCCTCGACGGCTGGAATTACAACGCCGACACGCACGAGACGCTGAACACGTTCACCTGGGGACCCGATGGCTGGCTCTATGGTTGTCACGGCGTGTTTTGCCCTTCGTTCGTCGGCAAACCAGGCACACCGCTGAAGGAGCGCCAGCGAATGGACGCCGGCGTGTGGCGGTATCATCCCACCAAACACGTCTTTGAAGTGTTCGCCGAAGGCACGAGCAATCCGTGGGGCGTGGACTTCGATGAATACGGCCAATGTTTCATCGAGGCCTGCGTGATTCCGCATCTGTGGCACATGATTCAGGGCGGACGCTTCGAGCGGCAGGGCGGCCAGCATTTCAATATCAATCGCGAGGAAACGCTCGCGCACGAAAGCTTCCACGCCGACCCGAACCAATGGTTCATCAACCCGTTCATTTACGACGACATC
>QHPA01000317.1 GCA_003218935.1 Verrucomicrobiota bacterium | reverse complement strand
TCCGATTAGTTTAGCTCGAACATGTTCCCTTCCCCATTCACAGCGGCCGATGATGAATGTGCGCGTGGGCGGCGGCGATGAAGCCCCGGAACAAGGGATGCGGCTGGTGCGGTTTGCTGCGAAACTCCGGGTGAAACTGGCTGGCGATGAAGAATGGGTGGTTCGGCAGTTCGATCACCTCAACCAGTTTGCCGTCCGGCGACGTCCCGCTGAAAACGAAATCAGCCTTCTCGAACTTGTCGCGATACGCGTTGTTGAATTCGTAGCGATGTCGGTGCCGTTCGTTGACGACGAACGCGCCATAAAGTTTGGCCGCCATCGAGCCCATCACCAACTGGCATGGCTGCGCGCCCAGCCGCATCGTGCCGCCTTTTTTTGTAATTTTCCTCTGTTCGTCCAAAAGCGCGATGACCGGATGTGGTGTGTCGGGATCGAACTCGGTCGAATGCGCTTTGTCCAGTTTGAGCACGTTGCGGGCGAATTCGATCGTGGCGATCTGCATGCCGAGACACAATCCGAGATAGGGAAGTTTGTTTTCGCGGGCGTATTTCGCCGCCATGATTTTCCCCTCGATCCCGCGCTCGCCGAAACCGCCCGGCACGAGAATTCCGCCGAGTCCCTTCAAAATCTTCTCCGGTCCTTCGCGCTCGATGTCTTCGGCGTCCACCTTGACGATTTCCACGCCGCAATCGTTGGCCACGCCGCCGTGAATGACCGCTTCGTAAACCGATTTGTAGGCGTCCTGCAGCTCGATGTATTTGCCGACGACGCCGATGCGGACGCGATGTTGCGGCGCGATGAGTTTGCGGATGATCTCCTGCCAATGCGCCATGTTCGCCGTCGGCGTGTCGAGGTGCAGCAGGCGGCAGACGAGGTCGTCGAGCCGGTCGCGCTGAAGCATGAGCGGCACCTCGTAAATGCTGTGGTCAACGTCCTTCTCCTCGATGACCGCTTCGTAAGGGACATTGCAGAACAGCGAGATTTTCTGGCGCAGTTCCTTATCGAGCGGACGTTCGCAACGGGCGATCAAAATATGCGGCGCGATACCGATTTCGCGCAGTTTGGCGACCGATTGCTGCGTCGGCTTGGTCTTCAGTTCGCCCGCCGCCTTGATGAACGGGACGTAGGTGACGTGCATGAACACCACGTTGCCGTGCCCGGCTTCGAGCGCGAACTCGCGGATGGCTTCGAGAAAGGGCAAGCCTTCGATGTCGCCGGTGGTGCCGCCGATTTCGGTGATGACGACGTCCGCCTTTGATTGATCGGCGAGGAGTCTTGCCCAGGTATTTTCCCTCTCGCTCGTTGTTGAGCACGGTCTGGTAAACCTGGCCGCTGGTGAGGTTGTTGAAGCGGGTGAGCTTGACGTTGGTGAAGCGCTCGTAATGGCCGAGGTCAAGGTCGGTCTCGGCGCCGTCGTCGAGCACATAGACCTCGCCATGCTGATAGGGGTTCATCGTGCCGGGGTCCACGTTGAGGTAAGGGTCGAACTTTTGCAGCGCGACTTTCAGCCCGCGGTTCTCCAGCAAGGTGCCGAGCGCCGCCGCGGTCAGGCCCTTGCCCAGCGAACTCACCACGCCGCCGGTGACGAAGATGTATTTCACTTCAAAAAGTTTTTAACCACAGATGAACACGGATTGACACGGATGCAAGTCGTATCAAACCATTAGCGATGTTTCAAACTTTCAAGATTCCACAGCGTAAACGGCGCAAAACAGATGCAATCGTTAGAACTGTGGACCTAGTGTGTGAACAGGGTTTGCTCATCAGCCATTTTGTCACGGGCACAAAAGAGAAAAATGCAATCAGGGCTCCCGATGCTAGCATGCACAACTGCGCAAAAACACGGGGAAGAAGCATGGAAATTAAGTATCCACAATTCGCTCCCAGCAAAAACATTCCGAACATCATGACGGCTTGCATCAGATTCATATTAACAACTCATAAAATATCCGTGTTCATCTGTGTTTATCCGTGGTTAAAATTCTTTCTACACGCGCCGCGTCTTCAGGCGTGTCCACGCCCACGCTGTCGTAGTTCACTTTCACGACCGCGATTTGAATCCCGTTTTCCAGCGCGCGCAACTGTTCCAGTTTCTCCGCGGCTTCGAGCGGCGAAACCGGAAATTTCACCAGCCGCAACAACGTCTCACGCCGGTAGCCGTAGGTGCCCAGATGTTTCAAAAAAGGAAACGCCGCCAACTGTTCGGCAGCCGAACCACTGGCGGCATCGCGCAGATACGGGACCGTGCGCCGGGAAAAGTATAAGGCGCGTCCGGCGGAATTGACAACGACTTTTACGACGTTCGGATTGTCGTGTTCAGCAGGGTCTTTGATGAGCGTGGCCGCGGTGGACATCTCATTGTCTGTCAGCGCAGCGGCCACGGCATCAATTACCTTCGGGTCAATCAACGGTTCGTCGCCCTGGATGTTGACCACGGCGTCGCCGTCGCAACGCGCGGCGACTTCCGCAATGCGGTCCGTACCGCTCGGATGGTCCGCGCGCGTCATCTCTACGCGACAAAACTTCTCTGCAACCTCGCGAATGCGCGCGTCATCCGTCGCGACGATGACTTCGCTCAACGAGTTTGCCAGCTTGCATCGCTCGACGACGCGCTGGATGAGCGGCTTGCCCGCGATCGGATGCAGCGGTTTGCCGGGAAAACGAGTTGAAGCATAACGGGCGGGGATGATGCCGAGGATGTTCACTTGCCTTGATTAAGGAGAATGTTCGGAGGGTCGATTTCATCACGCAATAAGGAATTGTTCCAAGTGATATATCGACCGACTCCTTCCAAGTCTGGAAACATTGTCAGATCACTGACGCCGTGTCGTTCAAGATTGTCTCTCAGATCACTGAAAGCATCTGGCTCAATCTGGATTTCCATCAAACGCTTTCCCAACCTCAAATCCTTTTCAATTGGCGTGAAACTCGAAGTGTTTTGGTGGAAGCAATGAATTGTGAAGTAACCTGCTTGTGCGATCAATCGTTCCGTGAAATGTCGCGGGCGATAGACTTGCGTTTGTTCGATTTCGAAAGGACTTAATTTTGCGTCAGAAGGAACAAAGTCCTTATCAAGAGGGTTCAGGATCCAAACAGAGCCTCTCTTTTTCTCGTTTTGAGATGAGGGATTTGTCCGCGTTTTCCTCCTCGAACCTCCACGTCGCATTGCTGGCGCTGCGAATCGATTCGCGGGAACACTCAAGCATATCGAGTGGTCACGATCAGCACGACTCGTAGAATTTAAAGCAGCCAGTTTCTCGGGTTTTCCGTTTGGATTAGTATCATGGACAACGACGTGCATAGGTGTTTATATGTGGTGTTTACTGACCTAACAAGTGGTCAGGGCACCTCGGCCTTCAAAATCAACTCTACCGCCGTTTGGAGATCATCCACGACTGCGGCGCGGGTAAATTGGTTTCCAGCACGCTCCTGCTCCGCGCCATACCCCGTCCGCACCAGGATGCTCTGTTTCACGCCCGCGTTACACCCGCACTCCAGATCAGTCTGCTTGTCGCCGATCAGGTAGCTTTCCGAGAGCTCGATGCCGAACTCATCCCGCGCGTCAAAGAGGAATTGTGGCGACGGTTTGCGTCCGCGGCTCGGCTGCTCCGGCGCTTCGGGCGCGATGTAAATTTTTTCGAGGCGCGCGCCGTTTTTTGCGAGCAGTTCGACCAAACGTTGATTCATCCGTTCCACGTCCGCCATCGTGAAGTAGCCGCGGCCCACGCCGGACTGATTCGAGACGATGAACAGTTTGAAGCCGGCATCCTGCAATCGTTTCAACGCCTCCGCAGCGCCGGGAAGAAGGACAACTTGATCCGGGTCGCTCAGATAATCCTTCTCTTCGATGAGGGTCCCGTCGCGATCCAGGAAAACAGCGCGACTCATAAAGCTCCAAAACCCAAATCCCAGGCTCCAAAGAAATCCCAAATCCAAAGCTCCAACGACATTCTGCCATTGTGTGTGTCCATCGGGGAGTATCGCGCATCGTTTAAGGCGTGGAGCTGGGAGATTCTTTGGTGTTTGGTGTTTGGAGCTTCATCCCTTGCGTTTGAAACTGGCCAGCAATTCCTGCGGCGAAACGGTGGCGGTGCCGACCTTGCCCACGACAACTCCGGCCACGTGGTTGGAAAAGATCGCCGCTTCGAGCGGCGATGCGCCTGCGGCAATGGCCAGGGTCAACGACGCGATGACCGTGTCAAAAGCCGGTCGCAGGTCGCGCAACAATTTTTCCGCGGCGCCCATCAAAGCGGCGTCATTCAGCGGATTGGCGGACCGCGCGGAACCGCCGTCGATCACGCCGGCCAATTCAAACGCTTCCTTCCGATTCGGCGTGATGAGGGATATTCCCGCCAGATTCAAATGGTGGACCGGCTTGGGGTCGAGACTCAGCCAGAGGCCGCGCGCGCGGCAGAGTTTTTTGATTTCATCGAGCAGCGGCTGAGTCACTACGCCTTTGCCGTAATCGCCCACAATGACCGCGTCCGCGGACGGAAGTTTCCAGGCGAGAATCTCCAGCAGGCGCTGCGTGGCCATTTCGTCCAGGTCCTCGCGCGTCTCGCGGTCGATCCGCACGACCTGTTGCTGGTGCGCGATGATCCGCGTCTTGATGCTGGTGGTGCGGTCGAAGTGTTGCAGCAGGCCGTCGCAGCCAACGCGTTGCTCCTCCAGCAGGCTCGTTAATTTTTTTCCGGCGTCGTCCCGGCCAATGACGCCCAGCGCGTCGGCGGAAGTTTTCAAAGCGGTGAGATTGCGCGCCACGTTGGCGGCGCCTCCGGGCATGAAGCTTTCGCGCTCAAACTCAACCACCGGCACCGGCGCTTCCGGCGAAATGCGCGAGACGCGGCCCCAGATGAACTGGTCGAGCATCACGTCGCCGATGACCAGCACACGGGTCCGCGCGGCGGCCTGCAGAATTCGGCGAACGCGGTCAACCGGGAGAAGTCGCGGTTTCATGGCGGTGGAAAATGACGAAATCCGAATGCCGAATGCCAAAAGAGTGACGAAGCCGGAAGCTCGAACGCAGCACCGCACCGGCGCGGCATTTGCCATTCGTCATTCGAGTTTCGTTCGTCATTCGGCATTCGGGTTTCGGAGTTCTCACTCAAGAAATGCCGTCAATGGACTCGTCGCGCTTGCGGTATCAAGCTGTGCGCCCGGCCCGATTTCATGCGCATCACGACCGGCTTCGATCGCCTTCTTGAATGCGACTGCCATCCGCACCGGATCATCGGCAACAGCGATGGCGGTGTTGACGAGCACGGCGTCGGCGCCCAGTTCCATCGCTTCGGCGGCGTGGCTGGGCGCGCCGAGGCCGGCATCAACCACGACCGGCACGGTGGCTTGCTCGATGATGATGCGAATCTGATCGCGTGTTTGAAGGCCGCGATTCGAGCCAATCGGCGAGCCGAGTGGCATCACCGTGGCGGTGCCGACGTCCTGCAAACGTTTGGCCAGTATCGGATCGGCATTGATGTAAGGCAGTACAATAAAACCTTCCTTCACGAGCTGATCCGCGGCTTTGAGCGTTTCGATCGGGTCGGGCAACAGGTAACGCGGGTCTGGATGGATTTCAAGCTTCACCCAGTTGGGTAGTCCGGCCGCGCGCGCCAGTCGCGCGAGTCGCACGGCTTCCTCGGCGTTCATTGCGCCGCTGGTGTTGGGCAGGATCAGATAACGCTTCGGATCAATGAAATCCAAAATGTTCGCGAAGGGATCATGTTTGCCGCTCAGGTCCGCGCGGCGGAGCGCGACGGTGACCATTTCCGCGCCGCTGGCGTCGAGCGCGTCCCGCATTTTTTCCGGTGAAGAAAATTTTCCTGTGCCGAGAATCAAACGCGAGCCGAACTCGTGTCCGGCAATGGTCAATGGTCGCTTCACTAAAGGCATCGCCAGGGAGCATAGGTCGTCGCGAGCCGGGTGTCGAGAGTGCAGGAGCCGACGGGAGGGACCGGGGCGCATCTGAGTTTCTCGCAATGGTAGTGGCATGGGTGTCCCGCCCGTGAGTTTCTGGTTTGGAGCAAACGGGCGGGACGCCCGTGCCACGAGCCGTCGATGCGCCCTGCACGGATGTTGCGGTCGCTCGAATCAGGGACGGCGGCACGCCGTCCCTCCCGTGCTAACGGATTCTGCCGTAAATCATCAAATGCCGGTCGCTGACGACCTGGACGCAAAGTTGATCCAATTTGGCCTCCGCCAGTTGCTCCATTATTTCGTCCGGCGTAAATGCCGCCAGCAAGCTGTTGTAGAAGTCCCGCTTCAAAATCGACGGCTCGGCATGAGAATATTTCCTGACCAGAGCCTTGGCCCTGGCGCGGCTGGCGGGTCGGAACAAGTCGGTGATAAAGACAAGGGTTCCCGTTTTCGCGTGGCTTCGGACACATCGCCAAAGGACTTGAGGATCGTGGAGGTGATGCAGGAAGCTGTTCGACAGAATCAGGTCGTAGCCCTTGCGCGGAATCGGCGCGCCAGGGATGTAACCCTCGACGAGTTTGATCCGCTGGATCAACCGGCGCCGCGATTTCAGGGCCTGCCTGGCACAGTTCAACATCGCGGCGGAGCCGTCCACGGCGTGGAAAGTGTAGCCTGGATTGGCGTTGGCAAAACGAATAGTCACGTCGGCCGGGCCACAACCCAGGTCGAGCACCGTGGCTTTCGCCGGCCGTTTCGGGAAGGTCTCAGAAAATAATGTGACGTAAGACTGGTGCGCCGTGGAAAAATCGGCGGCGGCATAAGCGCGTGCTTGCTCGTCCGTGTCCATCAATTCCGGTTCGGGAATACGTTTCATCCGCTTCGCGATTGGCGCCGTGCAAGCCGCTCCGCGTCTGCTTTGCGTGAGACGAGTTTACCACACGACAATCCGGAACCCGAACGTAATTCAGGTAGTGGTACAGTTTGGTGGGGCGAGGGTACGGACGAGCAGGCTCGCGCGGACGCTCGCCCCACCGAAAATGCAAACTGTACCACTACTGTAATTCATCAGGGTTGGACCGGCCGGCCGCGTCCGGTATGTTTGTCGGAGCAATGTCACCGACGTTTTCAGCGGCAGGCGCGGAGTTTCTCCAACATTACGCACGCGACGCGCAAATCCGGTGGTCGCTCGAAGATCTGGCGGCGCAGCGGGAATTTGTGAACACCCGGCTCGTCGATTGCCAATGGCTCGACTGGTCCACGGCTTCTGCGGCGCTGCAACTGGTTCAAGCTGTCCACGCCCAAACTTCCCTCGGCGCGCATGAAAAGTATGACGCGCTTGTGCTGGCCGGCCCCATTGTCGAATTGATCGAGCCGACCACGTTGTTCAGACAGGCCGTCTCACCGCTGCGCCCCGGCGGCAAACTCATCGGCCTCATGCCGTGTTTGCGCGACAACTCGCCGGAGAGCGAGCATTTCATGCGGCACGCCGCGGCAATGCTTTGGCCCTACTACACCGGGGAAGAGTTGGTCGAAATGTTGCGCGAGAACGGGTTGCGGGAGGATTCGAGGGCGAGCGGCTTCACCGCTATTCCGCAGTTCAACGACGCGGTGTCGCAACGTTGAATTTGTAAAGCGGCGTTATGCGGCGGTAGTGGTACAGTTTGCATTTTCGGTGGGGCGAGCGTCCGCGCGAGCCGGCTCGTCCGTAGCCTCGCCCCACCAAATTGTACCAGTACCTAAGCGGCTACGAGCGGCGGATTCACGGTAATACCCGATCTTCGAACTTGCATTTGGAATGCTTAACGAGGCTGGCCTTTCAATTGTCGGTGTGGCATTTTTTGCCGTGACCAACAGCAAGTCGACGCGACGAACCTCAAAAGTCATTCGACTGCTCGTTTTGCTGGCGGTTGTTTATCTTGTGCTGCGCTGGTTCGAACATCGTCAGGTTTATCAGCCGTCTCGCCCAATGGACGCGAACGGCAGCGAGTTGGGCCGCCCGTTCGAGGATGTTCATTTTCAAACCGCGGACGGATTGAAGCTGAATGGCTGGTTTTTTCCCGCGGACAAGGACTCGTCGCGTCAACACCTCGTTTACCTGCTTTGCCATGGCAACGCCGGGAACATCAGTCATCGGCTCGAGCACGTCGCGGCGTTGCTCGAAACCGGCGCGAGCGTTTTCATCTTCGATTATCGCGGCTACGGCCGGAGCGAAGGGAGACCGAGCGAGGAAGGCACGTATCTGGACGGCCAGGCGGCGCATCAATGGGTGCGCCAAAGAGGCTTCGCCGCGGCGAACATTATCGTGTTGGGCGAGTCGCTCGGTGGGGGCATCGCCAGTGAACTGGCCCTGCGCGAACCTTCGGGCGGCCTGATTCTTCAAAGCACTTACACCAGCGTCACTGACCTCGGAGCGGAGTTGTTTCCCTGGCTGCCGGTGCGCTGGCTGGGCATCATCAAATACGATACACACAGCAAGTTGCCGCGCATTAAAGTGCCGGTGCTGGTCATGCACAGCCGCGCCGATGGCTTGATCGGTTTCCATCATGCGGAGAAAAATTTCGCCGCGGCCAACGAACCGAAACTGCTTTGGGAAATCGTCGGCCGTCATAATGATTTTCTCGAAGCTGGCCGTGAGCGGTATCTCGACGGACTGAACAAGTTTCTCGCCCTGCTCGAAAACAGCCGCACGGCACCGAAGCGGGAGCATCACAGATAGCAGATGGAAAACTCCGTTTCCATCCCTTACGCTGCCTGACACCGGAAATGAAAACATCCGCCTTTTCAAAAATGGGCCGGCGCACTCAAGCGCCGCCGATTTCGTGGCTGATGAAACTGCCGCTCGACCATCCGTCCTTGATGACCGGTCGGATGGCGCTGCAATACGGCACGACGGTTGGCGACCCGCAGTTGCGGCGTTTGACGACGGACCGGTTGTGGCAATTGGATTCGTCGGGAGGGACGCGCTCCACCGCGTCCCTGATCGACCGGAGGAGAGCGTCAACGGTCAGGGCCCGGGTGGGACCCAGTCCTCGCGAGTCGAAGGAAATCTATTCAGCGGAACGCGCAGTCATCACGAGCGGCTCGCAACAACTTCTTTACATGTTGACCGAGTGCCTGTGCGACCCCGGCGACGTCGTCCTGGTGGAGGACCCGACCTATTTCGTCTATCTCAGCATCGTGCAAAGCCACGGTTTGCTGTGTCGCGGCGTTCGTCTCGCGGGGGATGGAATTGATTTGGCCCATTTGGAACAAACGCTGAAGTTGCTCCAACGAAGCGGCGAGTTGCAGCGTGTCAAAATGCTCTTTCTTGTCAGTTATTACCAGAACCCGACCGGCATCACGACGAGCTTTGTCAAGAAAGTCGAGGCGCTGAAAATGTTGAAACAGTTTGAACGGGCCGCCGGGCATCCGATCTATCTGCTCGAAGACGCAGCATATCGCGAGCTGCGTTTCGCCGGGGACGATGTGCCGTCGGCGCTCGCGGCAAACGGCGCTGGTGAACGGGTGATTTACGCCGGCACTTACAGCAAGCCGTTTGCGACCGGGGCGCGCGTGGGCTTCGGCATTTTGCCGGAGCCGCTGCTGGACGCGGTGGTGCGCGTCAAAGCCAACCACGATTTCGGCACGTCGAATCTGCTGCAACAGTTGTTGAGTCGCGCGCTGGCGTCATGCCGGTATGAAAAACATTTGTCGGCGCTGCGGCACCGTTATGCGCGCAAGGCCGTCGCGATGGTGAAGGCCATGCGCGAGCATTTCCCGGCGGACGTTCTCTGGGAGGAGCCGCGCGGCGGGCTTTACGTTTGGGCGCGCCTGCCCGGATCGGTGAAATCGGGTCTCAAGTCGAAGCTGTTTCAAAGCGCGCTCAGGCACGGAGTTTTATATGTGCCGGGCGAGCTGTGTTACGCCGACGATCCGACGCGGCGCAAGCCGAACCACGAGATGCGCATCAGTTTCGGCAGCGCGACCGAAGCCGACATTCGCGCGGGCATCGCGCGGCTCGGCGCGACGCTGCGCGAACTTTTATGACCGACGCGGCCAATCGATTCGCGATCCTGCAGCGCAGGATTTTCGATTATCCGAGCAAGAACGCGTTTTACGAGGAGATAACCTGGATGCTTTGGCAGGCGGCGAATGCGCGACAGCCGTAGAGTAGGGCAGGCGTCCCGCCTGCCCAGCAAGGCAACTGGTCTGGTTGGATCGAGCGATGTCGGCGGGCATCACTTAAAAGTGATCGGCCGGGATATTCGGATTTGCCCGCTCGGGCTGGCGTCCGAGCGGGACAGGCGAGACGCCTGTCCTACCTTGGACTCAACAGATACGGCTATCCCGGCGGCCAGCCCAGGTGACGACCGCCGAGGATGTGGCAGTGCAGATGGGGGACGGATTCCCCGCCATCCGGCCCGTTGTTGATCACCAGCCGGTAGCCGTTCGGTTTCAAACCCAGTTTCGCCGCCACTTCAGCAGCTTTCAGGAGCAGATGCCCGAGCAAGCGATGGTCCTCCGCGGCGGCTTCGGCGATGCGAGGGACGGGCTTTCGCGGGACA
Source organism: Verrucomicrobiota bacterium (assembly GCA_003218935.1). GTDB lineage: Bacteria > Verrucomicrobiota > Verrucomicrobiia > Limisphaerales > AV2 > AV2. The sequence continues at coordinate 3,877 of QHPA01000317.1, read as the reverse complement.
AGCAGGACGTGTGTCGGGGCCTGGGGTTTGATGTCGCGAAAAGCGACGACCAGGTCGTCTTCGTAAATGATGTCGGACGGAATCTCGCGAGCGATGATTTTTTCGAAGATGGTTTTGCTCATAAGCGCGTTATGCTCGATGCGTTATTCGTAAAGCGTAATGTGTGGAAGCGCAAATGGCCAGACAAAGGGAAATGTCTTTGGTTGTAGCACCGACAGATGATAGCCCAGGGCAAGCGCAGCGTTGCCCTGGGATCACGAATCAAAAAAAGAATTCGAGCCCTGAAAGGGCGACAGAAACGGTGTGAGCCAATGCAACAACGCTCCTCCGTTCGCATTGGTGCCGGTAATGATGATCAAGAGGAATGCTCGTTCATGATGGGAGTTCGTCCGGGTGGGAGCGGAAACCTTACAGGAAGCCTGATCCCTGAGTAGGCGTCATTAGTTGACCCAGAAGCAGATCTAACTAAGACACCGAGTCCAAAAGTGGTTTGCGTGATCTCGCGAGCGAACTTATTTCTTCGTCTTTGCTTGCGAAATTAACTGAAGCGCTCTTTCGAGTGAAATCGCAATACACTGACCATCGTCTGTTCGGCCCTTCAAATAGCCCAGAATGTTGCCATGTTTGTCGAACACGGGGCTTCCGCTTGAACCACTTGTGCAGTTGACGCCACTGATCACGAAACCCTTCGCCGTTTCGCCGGGGTAAACACCTGACCTAATGAACATATTCTTTCCTGCCACGAATGGTGCCGCGAGCACGACCCTGCCCTTGGAGCTAATCAAGTCTGATGCCGCACTGTGTGAATCGTCGAAACTCAACGTGAAAACTACAGTTCCCAGCCCAACTTCACCAACGGTTTCTCCAGTTTAGCCATCGATCTCAAAGTCCGGTGACAACTCAAGTAAAGCAAGATCATGTGCCGAATCGCTGCCGATTACACGTGCTGGGTACGCATTCGTATTGAATGCGATGCATATACTTGTTGCCTCGTTCGGAGCTCTCGCCTTTCGTGCGACGTGATCATTCGTTACAACAAACGGTCTTTTGTCTCTCACGATTATGAGTCCCGTTCCAAGAAATGTGAACTGTCCTTGCCGTTCTCTAGTAATCCGAACGACGCGCCATTTCTGGATCTCCACAGCTTGAGGAAGTGCACTCTCTTCCATGTTCTTGCAAGCGACGCACGACAGCATAAATATTCCAACAGTGATGACCGTCAGTCCTTTTTTCAAAGAATTGTGAGAACGTGCGCTTTACGTCAATTTGGCTTGACCATGTCCAATACAAGCAGATTGCAAACGTGAACGTAAAAATCGCAGTCAGGATTATCTTAACGAGAGTTTCCATACTTCGTTCGGTTGGTCTCAAAGATACATTTGTTAAGTCCCTAAGCAAGCCGTCTGAGATCTTCTAACCAGCTTCCACTATCCACGCGTTGCGTCTGGTCCTCTGGACACAGTCGCGCTCTGGCAGAATCCTAACGAAATTCCGTCTGAGTTGCCTCACCATTTCGCGCGCATGAGTTCAACCCCTTCAGGGTTGATCTCAATTCGTGATTCGGCACCCAGCGTAGCCCGATTTCATCGAGCAACGCCGGGCTGAACGACACAATCGCCTTCGGGATTGCCCGAAGCAAACCACGGGGTATGCTGGTTGGCACATGGAACTGCGCCATCTCCGCTATTTTATCGGCGTGGCCGATGAGGAGAACGTTTCTCTCGCCGCGCAACGTTTGACGCTCAGCGTCTCCGCGCAAGGAGGAATCCCGTGGCTCCGTCAAAGAGCGCGAGGCATTGCTGCGGCACGCCCGCTTCCCGGGCAAATTGCCCAAGCTCTCGCTGCACCACGCGTGCTTCCTCGAAACCCGCATCGCGCGCCAGACATTCGAGTTCTGCATCTTCGTAAAAGCGCAGCCGGGAAGCCATTGGCTCGGGGGCGGCAGGGGTTCCCTTCAACCTGGAATCGCTTCCCAGGGCAACGAATCGGCCATTTAGACGAAGCACACGGCGGATTTCGCGGAAGGCGGCCAACGGCTCTGGAAGAAAACCCAACACACCAGTCATGACCGCGCAAGTGAACGTGCCATCCGCGAACGGCAAACGATCGGCGCTGGATTGCCGGACCTGAAGTCGGCCTTCGGCGACCGCGTCGCGATTGATCTCCTGGTTTCAGAAGCGCGCCGCCGCCACAACCCACTTCCAATAGGTAGTCCTCGCGCGTCAATGCCAACTCCGCGAGGATGACCCGGAAGTTTGGGTAGTGAAAGAGCGGGTCGCGATAAACGGAGCGCGCTTGCGAGCCGGAAGGCCGGCGCGCCCTGCGGTCGGTCATCCAATCTCCAAATCCGTCGGGCGCCAGCACCCGCAGAATGGGCGCAGCCACTTCGCTGGCGAACCAACCCACCAGTTCATCAGGCTCCTTGATCAGGCGATCCCATCCGCGATGCTTCAGCGTCACGCGCGTGCCGCCGTCGCGCTTCTCGAAAAGCAATTCGATCTCCGTGACTTCTTCAGGCAGCCAGTCGGCCGGACGCCATTGCATCAGGATTCGTTCGCCCGGTTTCCACGAGATCACGCGGCCCACTTCGAAACCGCGCTCCAGCACGCGTCCGGTCGGGCCCGCTGCGAAGTCAATGCCCAATCGTGCCAAAGCGTCGACAAGTTCCCTCACGGCGACATCAAAGGCCGCCGACTGTTCGAGTGCCAGGTCCATGCAGACGCCCAGTGAATTGTCTTTATCATTGTCCGGCATTTGATTTTGGATCTTCCGTTCGACTGCAGCGCCTCTTCGCCGATCAGGCTGTCAGCCACTTGGAATTCACACGCACCATTCGATTTGGATCGAGTATTATCAGTTCGCCCGCGCAAACAGTCATACCGGAAAATTTCTTGAACCATTTTCCTTCGGGAACTTCCGGCTTGGTAGTTGGTCGGCGGAAATGTTGCGGGTTTTGATGCGGTCGAGCAGATGCGCAAACAAGGCCCGCGGCAGGTTGCTGCGCTGGATACGGGGCATGGCTTAATTGCCGTAGAAGCCGTGCGTCAGGGCGGATTTCAGTTTTTCAACTTCGGCGGGATCGTCGGATTCAACCATGCGCCGCGCGAGCGCGGACAATTCGTCTCCGGCGAGCTGCCGGGTACGCGCGAGTTCAACGGCAAATTGAATCACACGCGATTGTTCGCTGGGCGGCAGGTGCTTGATCTGTTCAATGACGCCCTTCGCGGTCATGGCGAAACCATACCGGAAAAGTCGCTTCGTTCAAACGAATTATCGGTCCTGCGGACACAGTCGCGGTCCGGCAGAATCATAACCGTTCTCCTGAGCCGCCAAATTTGTTTTCACGACCTCCCTCACCCCGGCCCTCTCCCCAAGGAGAGGGAGTCGCCATCGTCCGTCTTCCGTTTGCTCGACGACGTTCCTGCCATCTCCGCCACACGACATTCCAAAAACGCGGCGAACGATTCTCCTTCTCCCCGGGGGAGAAGGCCGGGATGAGGGCGAGCGTCAAAACCATTCTCCATCCGTCAGGTCGGGCGCGCTGGGCCGCCCGTGCCGCGGTCCTTGCGGATGGCCACCATTGGCGCAACGTGGGACGTGAACCGCACGCTGGTGTTGAACTCCGAATCGGCTTCGGCTTGAAAAAACCAACGACCCCTTGAGAGAGTTTTTACAATTCTTTGACAAGCTTCTCCTCATTGCGCGATAGCATCATTCAGGATCGGCAGATAACTGCTCCCGTTCCATGCCTTCATATTTTGTGAAAGGGTTCATTGTGGTGCTTGCGTTGGCAACCGTAGCTTTCGCCGTCCATGCGCAGGTGCCGACCAGGCCGGCTCTCGTGGGTCATGTGATTTCGCCTCTTGGCAAAGCCGTG
>QHPA01000063.1 GCA_003218935.1 Verrucomicrobiota bacterium | reverse complement strand
CGCGAATTTCAAAATTGGCAGCGCATTGGGACCATGAACGGTGGGGCGAGACTCCGTCGAGCCCTGATCTCCAATGAATAGAAATCAGGGCTCGACGGGGTCTCGCCCCACCTGATTCATGGGCAGGGTAAAGGTGAGGGCGGCGCGCTGGTCACCTTCACGCCGCGGACGATTTCCGGCTCGGAAAGTTAAGCGCCAAGCTCGAACCGGCGGGACCGCCGCCGATGATGATGACTTGCGCGTCGAGCGGTTCGGAGGGCGGGGCAGGGGAGCGGATCGCGCGCGACTCCGTGTGTTGGGGCGCCAAGTCAGGTTCTTCCGGCTTCGCATTTTCTGGCGGGTTCTGATTTTCCCCCGATGAGCTGTCGCCGACGCCCGGACTCCGGTCACGGGTGGCGTTGCCCGCGAAGTGGAGCAGTTCGAGGATGTCGGCCCGGAGGCGAAGGAATTCCGGACTGCTTCTCTGGCGCGGGCGATGCAGGGCGACGACGATGGTTTGATCGATCCGGCCGGGGCTGGGGGTCATGATAACGATGCGGTCGCTCATATAGATGGCTTCATCGATGTCGTGAGTAACCAGGAGCATGGTCGTGCGGCGAGCCTGCCAGAGGCGCAGCACCTCATCCTGCATGCGCATGCGTGTGAAGGCGTCGAGGGCCCCCAGGGGCTCGTCGAGGAGAAGAACTTTTGGATGATTGATCAGCGCCCGCGCCAAAGCGACCCGTTGGGCCATGCCGCCGGATAGATGGTGGGGGAAGGCGTTGGCGAATGCTGCGAGGCCGACGAGCCGCATGAACTCGTCCACCTCATGGCGTTTCTCCTGGAGCACGCCGCGCGCGACGAGGCCGGCCTGAATGTTGCGCCGGACCGTCAGCCAGGGAAAAAGGTTGGGGTCCTGAAAGACCAGACCGCGTTCGGCGTTGGGGCCGCTGATGGGTTCATCGTCGATCCAAAGCTCACCTGAATTGGGAGAGTCAAGTCCGGCGATGACACGAAGGAGCGCGGACTTGCCGCAGCCACTGGGGCCAACAATGGAGACCAGCTCCCCCGCCGCGAGGGAAAGAGACACGGCATTCAGCGCCAACACACGGGCCTGAGGGTTGTCCGGGGCTGGAAAGTCCTTGCTCACGCCCAGTATGCGCAGCGAGGAGCCTTCAGTTCGGGCGACGTTCCCGGGAATGGCTACCACTTGATCACTCCCTTCTGCCAAACCAGCACGCGGTCCCGCACCTTGAACAACAGGGTCATGATGGTTGAGAAGAAAGCCGCCATGATGACGAGGGCGGCGTACACCTTTCCATACTCGGCCCAACCCTGAGCCCAGGCCACATACCAGCCGAGCCCGGATTTCACACCGACGGTCTCCGCCACCACGAGCGTCAGGAACGCCGCCCCGAGGCCCATGAACAAACCGATGAAGATACTCGGCATGGCAGCCGGAATGGCGACGCGGAAGATCAGGTACGCTCGCCCGGCGCCCAGCGTGCGGGCGACATCGACGTAGGAGGCGCGGGTGTTGGAAATGCCGGACGCGGTGAGCATCGTCACCGGGAACCAGACCGCCAGCGCGATGATGCCGACGGCGGAGAACCTGGGTGCGGGCGACAGGACCATCGCCAGCGGAATCCACGCGGTGGCCGGGATCGGTCCGACAACTTTTAAGAGCGGCATGCCCCAATACCGCGCCTGGTTGAGCCAGCCGATGGAAACGCCGGTTACCACAGCGACCGCCAGGCCGAGCAGGTAACCGGAGAGCAGCAGGATCAGCGAATTGCAGGTGCTGTGGAAGAGCATACCTCGATCGTCGATCAGGCTTTGCAGCACCGCGGCGGGGCTGGGGAAATACGGCAGCGGGAGCAATCGCAAACCCGAAGTGATCACTTCCCAGAAGCACAACAAGCAGACTGCGGCGGCGATAATCGGGCACATGTGCAGCATCCATCGCCGCAGGTGTGACCAGAATGACTGCGCTACCGCGGCCACGCCGGCGGAACCGAGAATGATACCCAGAAACACGGAGTAGGAATTCGTTTCCGGCACCGGCTGGTTTTTGGATACAAAGAGATGAACGCCGAGCGCGACGGATGCCGCCACCGGGATGGCCAGGAGAGTCCGGGCTCGCGCTCGTGATGCAGCCGGCGAGCCGATACTCCCCGCGCGCGCCACTTTTTCCTCACTCATCTGAACCGCGTCGTGGGTATCTTGAGCCGAAGTGTTCATCGGGCCGCCGGGAAGATTAGACAGGCTGAGCAGAACGGATCCGACAGGCTGTTCTGGGCGTAGCGGCGAATGTCCCAGTCCGGGGGCGCCTGACCGCCGACGACCTTTTCGACCTGGAGCGACTCAAGCCATTCATCCGAAACGCCGTCCAGATGGACGAATGCGCGGCCAGCCAATCCAACCACATCGGTGGAGGGGTTGAGCATCCCGGCCCTCTGCATTTCAGTGGCCGCCAATCTGACGGCGGCTTCCGCTCCGGAAATGCTCGGAACGTAGCGCAGGTGCGATATCGCGATCGTGTTTTGTTCCACGGTCGAGGCGAGATACTTCTTCTCAACCGACAGTCTTGCGGCCGCCGCAGGATTGGCTTCCACCCATTTGGCGGCCTTGAGCAGAGCGCGGGTGGCGGCCGCAGACGCCTTTGGGTTACGCGCGAGATACTTCCCGTTCACCAGCACGGCGCAGCAATATTCGTCTTTGTAAGGCGCATCCGCCGCCTGGTCGGCGATGTTGCGGACCTTGCCGTCGGCGAGCAGCAAACTGCCGATCGGCTCGGAATTCGCCACTGCGTCCACCTCTCCTTTGTCGAGGGCCAATCCGAGTTCGCCGGCCGGGAACACGAGCCAGGTGATCTCTCTGCTTGGGTCGATGCCATTGGCGCCGAGGACGCGATTGGCGAAGATGAACGGCGGCGTTCCCATTCCGGGCACGCCGATGCGCTTGCCGCGCAAATCTTTTATCGACCGAATATTCCCCTTCGCCGCTGCCTGGACCCGCAGACAGCCGCGATGGATGCCGCCGGTGAACCTCACGTCCAGTCCTTGTTCGACGGGTTTGAGAAAGTACATGACCAGGTGATGCGTTACGTCGAATCCGCCCAGCGCCAGCACGTCCTTGTAATTCGCCCACTCGCATTTGACGAGCGTGACGTCCAGGCCCTCTTCCTTGAAGAAGCCCTTTTCGACAGCGGTGAAAATCGGCGCCTCGCAGGTCAGGCCGATATACCCCACCCGGACTTTAGCCGGGCCGCCGCTGGTGTTCTCCGAACTCTTGTTGCAGCCCGTCAGGAGCAGTGCGCCCAATGCCACCTTGGCGACGAGATCGGTGACGGCCGCCTTCGCTTTCATACGCATGACGGGATGGGTAGGCTGCACGCCATATTGGCGCGCCACGGGATCATGAACGGTGGGGCGAGACTCCGTCGAGCCCTGACCTCCGAGGGCAGAAATTCAGGGCTCGACGGAGTCTCGCCCCACCGGGTTCGTGGGTAGGCCCTCATGGTTTTAGAAACAGTTGTTATAGATTGCGGTTGATAACAGAGTGTTGCCGGCCTGTCAGCAAAAAAGTATGTATGCGTATTAAATGCCAGGGCTGCTCCAGAGTCCGCCGCAGGCGCAAATCAAACGGCACCGGCCATTTTCTTTTGCACGGCCAAAACAATGGTGCTGACGTTTTGCAGGATTTCTTTCGCTGTGGCCGGGTCGGGGATTTTCAGGCCAAAATGTTTGTCGAGCGCCACGACCAGTTGTAACGCGTCCACCGAGTCGAGGCCGAGGCTCCCGGGACCGAACAACGGCTGGTCATCGTTGATTTCCGCCACCGCCACCGGCAGCATGAGGTTTTCCACCAGCATGCTCTTGATGCGGCCTTTCAGGGTGTTGACGTCGTCCATTTTGTAATTCCAAATTGTTTTCCGCTTCACGTCTTATCGCCCGATTCTCTCCCACCCTGGGGAGAGGGCAGGGATGGCGGAGAGCATCGAACCATTTTGAAAACGACTGGAATCAGTAGATTCCGCCGTCCACTTTCAGCACTGAGCCTGTAATGTAACCGGCTTCGGGACAAGCCAGAAATCGGACGGCGGCGGCCACTTCTTCCGGGCGGCCAAAGCGCCGCATCGGGACCCGCGCCAATGCGGCTTTGCGTTCCTCTTCACTCATCGCGGCGAGCGGTTCGGTTTCCAGGTAGCCGGGACAGACCGCGTTGACCGTGATGCCGATGCGAGCGACTTCCTTGGCCAGCGATTGCGTGAGGGCAACCACGCCTGCTTTGGCGGCGGCGTAGTTGGTCTGGCCGGCGGGCGCGAGCAGGGCGCTGAGCGAAGCGATGTTCACGATGCGGCCGCCGCGCTGCGTAATCATGGCGGGCAACACCGCCTGACAACCGTGAAAGGCAGCGTCGAGGTTCGTCGCCAGGACCTCCCGCCACGCGCTGAATGAAAGTTGCGCGAGTAAACCATCGTGATGTTTGCCGGCGTTGTTGATGAGGACATCCAGCCGTTTGTGTTCGGCCACCGCGTCCGCAACGGCCTTTTGCCATGCGGCGGCTCGAGTGACATCCAGTTCGAGGCACTTGCAACGGCCGGGAAATGCCTCCGTCAATCTGTCTGCGCGCGCACGGTTCTGTCGAACGCCCAGCCAGACAAAATTCTCCGGCGATTCGGCGAGGAACGCGCGGGCAATGGCCTGGCCGAGGCCGCCGTTGGCGCCGGTGACGAAGATGACGCGGGAACTCATGCGGGGCGATTTGAGATCGGCGATTTGCAATTTGGAATCACAAAATCACAAAATGCGCGCCAATAGCCTGTTGATTGCAGCCGAGCACGCTCACCGTTGCTGCCGGATACTTGCCCTGGCGCAAGGCGTCGATGGCCGCGACGCATTGCCACGCGGAGGCTGCGGCCAGACCTTCGCCCAGGAACATCTTCAGTGACAACCGCGCGCCGGGCCAGCTTTGCCATGCTTCCCGTTCCTCGGCGTCGATGTTGTCCAGGCTTTGGATTCCGTCGCACAGCAAATGTTTCTGTTTTCCCGCAGGCAATTCGGCACGCATCCGTTTCGCCGCCTGGGCGCGGCTTTGTTTGCACGAGAACAGATGCGCGCTGGTAACGCAATAAAGTTGAACGGTGGGTCTGTTTGAGTTTGCCCCGGTTATACTCGAAGAGGCCGAAACCATCCCTGACCTCTCCTGGGAGGGGAACTGACCCGACACTTCCGAACGCTGGCTCGCCCCCGCGGAGGCGCCGGGGGCGGGTTGCTCCGCATGCCGCAAGTAAAGCGCTCCGGCCCCTTCGCTGAGAACGATTCTGCGCGCGAACAGTCGATACGCGTCGGCGGTCAGCCAATCCGTCTCCTCGGTGCCGATGACAATGCAGCCATCGACACGCTCGCCGAAGAGCCAATCAGCGGCCAACGCGAGGCCGTGGAGAAAAGTGCCCGGGTCACCGACCAACGTGTAGTTGATGGCGGTCGTGCCGAGCAGAGCAGCGAGGTGACTGGCGGGCGCGTTAAAGACGGTTTCGGGAAAAACAAGTGGGCTGGCCGTGGCCGGATCGTTGAGTGTTTCGTCGTAAAATCGGCGCGAATAATTCACGCAGCCGGTCATGACGCAGAGAACGATGCCGAGCCGCAACGAGCCGTTGCCAACGCGCGCCACGTCGTCGCCCAAGGCTTCGAGAGCAGCGGCGACGGCGTATTGAGTAACTGGGCTGGTGCGACGCAGCCGCGGGTGTGTGATGAAATCCGGCCGCGATGAAGGCGGCGGGACGGCTCGCACTCGCAGCGGACGTGCCCAGCCCGGTCGCGCGAGTTCCTTCGCGGGCAGCGGCTCGCCTTTGGCCAGCGCCTCGCGCAACGCCGGCACACCCCAGCCGGCGGGCGAAACGGCGCCGATGCCCTGGACGAGGATTGGTTCGACCGTGCTCATCTTCGCCAACTTGGAATGTGGCGCGCTGAAACGGGGGCTTGGAGCTTGAAGTTTGGAATTTTCATCCCGAAACCGGAACTTGGGGAGCACGCCCGCCCCGGGCGTTGCGGGACGCGCCCCGCGTCCCGCTGTCTGGCGCGCGAAGTTTTGGTCCGCTGGAGGTTTTCCGCGAGGGCGCGGAAAACTGCGCCCGTGGCGGGCGCGCTCCCCGCCTCATCGTTTTCATGCCCACCTCCGTAAAACAACCGTCGCATTTGCGCCGCCGAAGCCGAACGAGTTGGTTAACGCATATTCGAGCCTGGCGGAAGTTGGTTTCCGCACGAGCGGAAACTGACACAGCGGGTCGGGTGATTCGAGCGTCGAAGTCGGGGGCAACCACTGTTCGCCAAGAGCCATCAGGCAGATCACCACTTCGACCGCGCCGGCCGCGCCGAGCAAATGGCCGATGCTCGATTTGGTTGAACTGACCGGAATTTTTGCGGCATATTCTCCGGCCCAGCGATTGATGCCCAGGGCTTCCGCGCTGTCGTTGAGCAGTGTGCCGGTTCCATGCGCGTTGAGGTAGCCGATTTGCTTCGGGGACAGGCCGGCGGATTGGCAGGCGGCGGTCATGGTCGCCAACGCGACGTCGCCTTGCGGCTGCGGCTGAGTCAGGTGATGCGCGTCCGTGGCGGCGCCGTAGCCGACCATTTCGCCAAGGATTTTTGCGCCACGGCGTTGCGCGTGCTGGAGCGTTTCCAGCGCGAGGATTGCGGCGCCTTCACCGAGCGCCAATCCGTCACGCTGCGCGTCGAACGGGCGGCATCGCGTCGGTGACAACGCTTGCAACGAATCGAAGCCGGCGAAGACAAGTTGACTGAGCGCATCATAGCCGCCCGTCAAAACGCGTTCCGCATGACCGCGCCGCAACAATTCCCACGCATGTCCGACGGCGTTGGCGCCGGAAGCGCAGGCATTGGCGATGATGGTAATGGGGCCGCTGAATCCGAACGCGTCGGTCAGGTCGAGCGCCTGGCGTTGCGCCTGGTAATGCAGCGCGCGCGCCGGTTGGCATCGGTGTGAATTGGGGGCCCGGATAGCCTGGCGGTAGTAATCCTGACCCAGGCTCATGCCGCCGCTGGTCGTGGCGAGCACGACCGGCAGATTGTCTGAAGGCTCCCAGTCGGATTGCCGCCATGCTTCGTGCGCCGCGAGCACTAGAAGTTTTGTGGCGCGGTCGAGTCGGCGAGTCCGTTTTGCAGGCAAACGCGTGTCGGGCAGAGCAGAGGGCAGTGCTGCTTCTCCCGCGACCTTTACGCGCTGGCGCGAGACATCAAACAGCGTGACCGGACGGATCACTGTGTGTCCGTCACGAAACCCTGCGGCGTTCGATTGCCACCCCACGCCTAAAGAAGTAACGATGCCCGCGCCGGTGACAACGACGCGGAGCGGCGGGTCGGGAGGTTGTTTGAGCGGAAAGAGCACAGCGACAGTTTGATTGTCTGGCGGAACCTTAATAAACCTGCTCAGTACAAGTCAAATGCCCGCCGGTTTTCAAGGTTGTCAGCCATGCGTGCGTTGCCTAGATTCGGCGCATGAAAATGAAATTGTCGGGTGGACAATGGCTGGCTGCCCTGCTGCTTGCCGGCGGGCTGAGCCAGATAGCGTCGTTGGCGGCGGAGCCGACGGCGTTTGAACTGATCAAGGAAGGCAACCGTCACGTCGGTGAAGAGGCTAAAGGCCGCGTGGTGCAGATTCGTTCGGAAAAATCGATCGGCACTCTGATGCCGAACATCTGGTATGTCGTTTATTACGACCCCGATGCAACCGCCAAAGCCACGGAAGTCAAATTCGCCGCCGGCACGAAAGTCTCCGTCAAGCGTCCGGCTCGCATTCTTGAGCCGATTAGCCGCTCGCACCGCGAGTTGGCCAGGGAGAAGTTGAAAATCGACTCGGACAAGGCCATTCAAATCGCCAAAAGCGATCCGCTCCTCAAAAACGTTACCCTGACAAACACGGAAATGAGGCTGGAACGCGGCGAGGGCGACCAGCCGGTCTGGAAGGTCAAACTGTGGGCGACCAAAATCCGCAAGCCGAGTGAGACGGTCAACATCGGTGAAATCCACATCTCCGCCGAAGACGGCAAAGTAGTGACGAGCGATTTGAAACCGGGGCGAGTCGATTAACCCTGACGTTCTGTGAACGCACCGGCCCAGGACGCGCGGGTTTACGATGCCATCATTATCGGCGGGGCCTTGTCGGGAGCGGCGACGGCCTTCCTGTTGTTGCGCGAGCATCCGAAGCTGCGGGTGCTGATCCTCGAAAAATCGGCGGCGTTCACCCGACGCGTCGGCGAAGCGACGGTGGAGGTCAGCGGTTACTTCCTGACGCGTGTTCTCGGACTGACGCAGCACTTGAACGAAGCGCATCTGGTGAAACAAGGGATGCGCTTTTGGTTCTTTAACGAACGGACGAAGTCACTGGCCGATTGCAGTGAGATTGGCGGGCGTTATCTCTCTCGCGTGCCGGCCTTTCAAGTGGATCGCGCGGTGCTCGACGAGGAGGTTCTGCGGCGGGCCTGCGCGCTGGGGGCGGAACTCTGGCGACCCGCAAGTGTGGGAAAGGTTCATCTGTCCGCGAGTGAACTGCAAACGGTCGAGGTGCGCCGGCAGGAGCGGACTGACTCAGTGCAGGCGCGCTGGGTGGTGGACGCTTCCGGTGTGGCCGCGTTGCTGGCGCGACAGGAAGGCTGGCGGCAGCCGAACACCGCCCATCCGACCACCGCCGTCTGGGCGCGCTGGACCGGCGTGAAAGATTTGGATGGACTCGAACTCGCCGAGAAATTTCCCCATTGGGCGATGGCCTGCCACGGCATTCGCGCTACGGCCACCAACCATTTTACCGGCGACGGCTGGTGGGCGTGGTGTATTCCGCTCAAGGGCGGCGACGTGAGCGTCGGCGTCGTGTTCGATCAGCGGCGCGTGCAATGGCCGGAAGGCGGTTGGCCCGGCGAACGGTTGAAAAACTTCCTCATGCAGCATCCGGTGGCCCGCGAGATTCTGGCTGACGCCCAGTGGCGCGAGGGCGACGTCCATTGGCGCAAGAACCTGCCCTATTCCAGCAGGACGGTCGCGGGCGATGGTTTCGCGCTCGTCGGCGACGCGAGCGGGTTCCTCGATCCGCTCTACAGTCCGGGCATGGACTGGATTTCGTTCACGGTGAGCTCGACGGTGAAGTTGATTTTGTCGCAGCAACGCGGCGAAGATATCGCGCCGCTGGTGGCGAAGCACAATCGCGACTTTGCGCGCAGTTACGAGCGCTGGTTCACCGCGATTTACAAGGACAAATACGAGTATCTCGGGGAATACGATCTGGTGCGGCTTGCCTTTTTGCTGGACCTCGGACTTTACTACTTCGGCGTGGCTTCGCAGCCGTTCAAGCGCGGGAAGATCGCCCTGTGCGAATCGGTCTTCACCTCACCGTTCTCCGGGCCATTCTTTCATCTGATGCGGACTTACAATCGTCGCTTTGCGCAGATCGCCCGCTTGCGGCGCGAGGGCGCCCGACTCCAAAAGCAAAATGCCAATCGCCGCTTCATGTTCAAAGGCTACACTTTTGCACGTGCGAGCGTGTTGCCGATCTTCGGCGCGCTGGCCGGATGGCTCCGACTGGAAATGACGGAGGGATGGCGAAGCTGGTGGCAACGGCCGGCGGCGGCGCATCAACCTGACGCGCTGATGGTCCCGGTCCGCCGTGTCACACCGCAGCGATGAGCGCCGCGCAAAAGCAGGTCGAAGCGACGTCGAAACTGGTCCCGCACCGAACGCTCACCGCATTTTATCCCGCGCCGGCGCAGCGGGCCCGGTTTGTCGCCGATTTGTTTGATCGCGCCGCGCGCGATTACAATTGGATGAGTGGTGCGATGTCGTTCGGCACCGACCGCCGATATCGCCGGGGCGCTCTGCGGCAGGCAGGCGTGACGCCGGGCATGCGCGTGCTCGACGTGGCCACCGGCACCGGTCTGGTCGCGCAGGCTGCGCTCGCTTTGGGAATTGCCCCGCGTGATTTGATCGGCCTCGATCCGAGCGGAGGGATGCTGGAAGAAAATCAGAAGCTGCACGGCATTCAACTGGCGCAGGGTCTCGGCGAATCACTGCCATTTCAGGACGCGGCGTTTGATTTCGTCGTCATGGGTTACGCCCTGAGGCATGTCGAGGACTTGAGCCAGCTTTTCACCGAGTTCCATCGTGTGTTGCGCGCGCGCGGCAGAGTGTTGATTCTCGAAATTACCCGTCCCTCGTCGCGAGCCGGCTTTGCGCTGATGCGTTTTTACATGCAACGCCTGCTGCCGCTTCTGACGCGGCTGGCCACTCGCCGCCGCGACTCAGTGAGGCTCGTGGAATACTATTGGGCAACGATTGCCGAATGCGTTCCGCCGGCAGCCATCCTCACGGCGTTGTGCGGCGCGGGATTCAAGTCCGTCGAGCGCAGAACCAGGGCTACCATTCTCAGCGAATATCTGGGCGCAAAAAGCTGAAGTTCAAACAGCGACCCTTTCAAGCCGGGAACGCGGCGGGCTGGTTGTGAGCGCGTTTTTCTGCCGGTAATAATCCGCCAGGCTTTGCTTCGACGCCTTCAGCCCTTCAGCTTCGATGGCGGCGAGAATGCGTTCCTCGGTCATGATGAAGCGGTCGCGCCGGTAGAGGACGTAATCCTCGCGCAGACCGGGCGGAGTGAGATTGATCGTGACCAGGTTCGCGCCCGTGCGCAAGCCGCGGCGATATCCGCCGCCCGGCCCGGCAAGATTGAGCGCGCTGACGGCGGGAATCACCCAGCGCGGTCGCATCAGGCGCAGGGCGGCCATGCAGTTCAAAGTCAAATCAATGTCGGCGGTCGGCGCGTTCGCAAACGGCGTGGCTTCGCCCGGAATAAAGGGGCTGACGCTGCAACCTTCGAGCGGCAACCTGCGCGCGAGGGAGAAATTGGCGAGCAACGCGCCTTCAGTTTCGCCGGGCAAACCGGCGATGAAACCGGAACTGACATTCCAGCCTGTGGCCGCCAGCAAGCGGATGTGCTCAACGCGTTCGTCAAATGTGCCGGGCGCCTCCATCTGCGCGTAAAGTTCGGGATCGGCGACTTCGAATTTAATGATGTAAGTCGATGCGCCAGCGGATCTCAGCGCCCCGTAGAGCGAGCGATTCAATGTTCCCAGACAGACGCTGAGGCCGATTGATGTTTCGTGGCGCAGGATTTTGATGAGCGGCAAAACGACCTCGCGAACGATGAGCGGGTCTTCGCCTGCCTGGAGATTGACATCGGTGACGCTGGCAGGTCGATGGTGGACCAGCAATTCCGCCAGTTGATCGAGTCGGGCGCGGTGTCGGGCCAGACCGCGGTTGTCGCGCCGCATGCCGCAGTAGGAACAATTTTCGCGGCAAAAATTGGAGACCTCGACTACCGCTCGAACAAAGACCTGGCGCCCGAACGTTTCGACGGCAACGCGCGCGGCGCGCTCGTGAAAGTCATGTTGAGCTTGGTCGCGGGATTTCAGGATGTCGGTCGTTGGGAAAAACGGCTCGTCAATCACCGGCTCAGTTAAAACCGTCTCTGGACGGAGCGCAAACCAATTTCTGCCGGTGGCACAGTTTCGTGGGGCGAGGCCTCTCCATGCATGGTGGGGCGAGACTCCGTCGAGCCCTAATTTTGTATCCAACGGAGGTCAGGGCTCGACGGAGTCTCGCCCCACCGTGCATGGGTAGAGACGTTGTTGCACGGAGCACCGGCTATCCCCTCAGCCCGCCGCGACTTTGGAGGCGGCAGTGGGTGGCGAGGAATTCCGAAGCGGCTGCGGCATGAGACCAGCCGCACTTCGATGGCGCAAATCCCGGAAGCAAATTTATCTTGGCCACAACGTTACTTGGCCTAGCGTTTGGGCATGAACTTGCCGTCGCAATGCGCCGTCGTGATTCCCTGCCTGAACGAAGCGGCGACCATCGAGCCGCTCGTCCAGGCGGTGCGCAAGTATGTGGCGGCTGTGATCGTGGTGGACGATGGTTCCAACGATGGCACATCCGAACTGGCAGCTGGATGTGGCGCGGAGGTGATTCGCCACGCGAAACGGCGGGGCAAAGGCGCGGCTTTGGGGGCCGGTTGGAGTCGCGCGCTCGAACGCGGGTTCACCTGGGCATTATCGATGGACGGCGACGGGCAGCACGCCCCGGAGGACATTACTGCGTTTCTGGCGTGCGCCGAAAAAACCGGGGCCGAACTGATCGTGGGCAATCGAATGACGAATCCAGACGGCATGCCGTGGGTACGACGCCGGGTGAACCGCTGGATGAGTGACCGGATTTCGCGACTGACCGGGCACACGTTGCCCGACACGCAATGCGGTTTTCGGCTGATGCGGCTGGAGACGTGGGCGCAGGTTCACCTGCTCGCCGACCACTTTGAAATCGAGTCCGAACTGCTCTGCAAATTCATCGCCGCCGGCCAGAAGGTCGAGTTCGTGCCGGTGCAGGTGATTTACCGGAACGAGCAGAGCAAAATCCGACCGGTGCGCGATACGCGACTAAATTCTGCTTGCCCGACGGAGCAGGTCAAAAACATGCTCTCCCCGATGCCAGCATCTACCATCAACGTTTCCGCACCAGCGCCTTCGCGATGGAATTTGGTCACGCGCCTGGTCTCCATCCTTCTCCTCGCTTTCGTCATCGGCTGGATACTGAACCGGGTCGGCCAACAACTGAGCCGCAGTCATCACCCGGCAGGTTTCGTTCGCGGCCTGGTCCAGGGCGCGCTCATGCCGGCGTCGATGCCAAACCTGCTCATCGGCCATGACGTGGCGATTTACGCGGAGAAAAACAACGGGGTGTTTTACAAACTTGGCTATACGATGGGCGTCAACGGTTGCGGCGCGATTTTCTTCGGGATGTTCTACTGGCGATTGAAACGATGGCGAAACCGGCAATGAAGCGCGTGGTGATTACCGGCGTGTCGCGCGGGCTGGGACGCGCGATGGCGCAGGAATTCATCCGGCTCGGCCATACCGTGCTTGGCTGCGGTCGTTCCGCAAAGTCCATCTCGGAATTGCGCGGACGTTTTGACAAGCCACACGACTTTGATGCTGTGGACGTCGCCTCGGATGAAAAGGTCAAGGCGTGGGCGAAACGCTTGCTCAAGACGCCGGGCCCACCGGACCTGCTGCTGAACAACGCCGCGATCATCAACAAAAATGCGCCGTTATGGAAAGTCAGTGCCGAGGAATTCGACCAAGTCGTCGACGTCAACCTCAAAGGCGTCGTGAATGTGATTCGCCATTTCGTTCCGGCGATGATCGAGCGCGGGAGCGGTGTGATTGTGAACTTTAGCTCCGGCTGGGGCCGTTCGACCGATGCCGAAGTCGCCCCATATTGCGCGACGAAATGGGCGATTGAAGGACTCACCCAGGCGCTGGCGCAGGAATTGCCCGCGGGCATGGCCGCCATCCCGCTGAATCCCGGCATCATCAACACCGACATGCTGCAAAGCTGCTTCGGCGGTTCGGCGTCGGCTTATCCGACGGCGGAGGAATGGGCGAAGAAGGCTGTTCCCTTTCTGTTGAGTCTTGGACCAAAACACAACGGTCAGCCATTGACTGCTCCGTAGCCGACGAGGTAACGAGGCGGAAGCTCCCACCTCCCAAAAACTCAGGCGCCGGACAACATCCGGTTCGGGATTTGGAATTCGGCGCTTGGCTATCCGCCTCCTCACGTCGTCGGCTAAGAGGCAAACGGGCGACGGAGGGCGAGCAAAGCCTGGTTTGCTCCTTGAATTTCGCGCGTTTGACGCTAATCTCCCTCCATGCCGAACGTTTCCAAGAAGAAGAAAAAGGCCAAGGCCATCATGCTCGGCGTCGGTTTGGATTCCGACGGCCACAAGCGCGTGACGACCGGCCCCAACTTCGCCCTGGTCGGCGGCAGCAAGGAAACGCACGAAGAGATGACCGAAAAGGCGGTCAAGATCAACGAAAAGCTCAAAGCCAAAGGGAAAGAGCTGCACGAGGTCACTCATGAAGAGTTCGATGACATCGCCCAGTCGGTCGGTCTGAAACGGCATCATCCCGGCGCCAAGTAGGCGGCCTCGGCGTCCGGCTTGATTGAAAGCGGTTTCGTAAGTCAAATCTCGGTGTCGGGGTCATTCGGGTCAGTCCTTAGTATTGACACAAACTCAATTCTTTCAGTTCTTCAGAGGATCATGGCACCAGCCGTGCGCGGTAGAACCGTTCGTTGGACCCGCTAGTAGGCGCATCCCTGAACAAGAAGAACCCATCGGCAGTGGAATTGGTGAGCACCGGCAGCCAACCCACCAGGTTCGTCGAGGTTTCGATGGCGAATCGCCGGCCGGTAAATCCCTTCAGCTTGAACTCAACTGGGCCCCCGGACGAATCCTCAAACAAATCGGTGATCACCCCCGGACTGGACGGACTCAATTCATACGCTCCGATTTCAGCGTGCGCGCCCTGCCGGCGCGCCGGTTCGTCGAGCAGCCAGGCCGCTGAAAAAACCGAGTCGTCCCCGGCGTCAATACAGGGAGAGGTGGCCAGCAGATCGAAATTTCCGCTCGCCGGAGAAACAAATTCGGGATCAGCCGCAAGGTCGCCGGCGCCTGCGGATAGTCCGGAGTAATCGAAGGACCCGTTGGCGAAGACGCAATTTGTCCGCGCGATCACCGTCTCCGCGCCTTGTTTGAAGACGCCACTCGAATTGAATGCGATGATGTTGTTCACCAGCGCGGGCGTCGAGCCAGGGGCGATGCAGATCGTGCCATTCGTGGACCCGCTGTTGGCGGCGATGGTGTTGTTCACGAGCAACGGCGAGGCGCCGGAAACCGAAGCCAGGTCAAGGCTGAGGCCTCGGCTGAGGAAAAGTTCGATCAATTGCCAGTCGTTCGTCGGGTGAGTGGCTGCGTTCCCGGACCAGCGCGTCCAATTCTGAACAGGTTCGATGGACGATCCGAAGTAAATGGTTTGCCACGGTGTGCCGCGATGGACGCGATCAAGCCAGTTGAGGTTCACGGTTGTTTCGGACGGGAAATCCCAATCGTCCGACTGCCGAATCAGCCGATCTTTGAGCGCGCTGTCGAAGGCTGAGGCGTTGGGATCTTTGCCCGGACTGCCGCCCCACGGTCGGTAACGGTGGTTCAGAAAGCCCAGGTTTGAAGCGGGCGGACTCTGACGCGGCAAAAGGACAAGGATATTGTTGGTGTCGGTGAAAACAGGATCGAACAAGTCTGCGATATGATAATGCACCAGCGGATCGTTGGCCTGCCACCAAAGGGTTTGGGATAATCTGCGCGCGGGCGTGAACGGCACCTGCATGACCAGCCCGGGCGGCGGGTTGGTGTCCGCCGGGTCGAACAGCGGCGGCAGACCCAGAAATTTGCGAAATCCGTCGATGGCCTTCTCTTTCTGAGACCCGGCAATCGGACTCAGCATATAGTCGTTCCACTCCGCATCGGAAAGCACGTTCTGCGATGCGACATAAATCTGGTTCGTGATGCCCCAGGTCATCGGCGTTGAGGTGTCCCGGTTCGTGAGCCAGAACATCCCTGCTCTTGAGCCGAAGTCCGGAGTATTGGTCGATCCTGCGAGGAAACGATTGACATCCATCCCCGCAACCAGGCCGTCAAGATTGACCAGGTCCAGAACCCGGCCGCTCGACTGATCCACCAGGATATATTGAAGGCTCTGCGTGATCAGAATCGTAAGTTGAGGAACGGCGAATCCCGGCGTCGCATCGTAAATGTTGGAACTGGTCAGCGGACGAAGGTAAGGCGGGGAATAGAACAAGGCGGAGTCGGGGACCAGCGTAACCTGGCCGGATAACGGCACGCGGAACTCCATCGAGTTCCAGAGATTCGTCGAATCGAGATTGGTGGAACTGCCCTGGACAGTGTCCACCGAGGCGAGAACGATCGGCGGCGACTGGTTGCTGCTGACAAGGCTGGCCCGGAAGTGATTTGTCACCCGCAGCTCCAGCGGACGCGGAAACGCCTGGGTGTAGGAATTCCAGGCCTCCACACCGAAAGAGTTGGAGATACTGAGTTCATACGATTGCCGATATGTCACAGCCGGGCTTTGAGGGCTCGACTTGGCGGCTTGCAGCCGTCGCGCGACCAACACGTCCGTCTCCAGTGAGACTTCGTTGAAATTGGGCAGTCCCTTCTTCCCGCCCACCACAATCGCTTGCCCGAAGACGTTGGCGTTGAAGCGAACAGAATCATCGCTCAACGCCGCGCGGTCCTCGTCCAACCCCAGGTCGAGCCAACGATTCGTCATGAAGTCGGCGTTTTCAGCTTCTACAAAACCGCAAATCCGTATGTTTCCCGCGTCGTTGGTGAAGACCGGGCGGAAGACCGACGGATAAAACGGATAGCTCGCGCCGCGATTGGTGGTTGCATCGTAGAGATTCGCCGCGACTTGCAGAAGGCGGTGGATATCGGCGCTGTATCCGTTGCTCGGATAGAGCGGGATGCTGTCGATGCGAAGGCCTTTGGTTTCCAACAAACGTTCGGCGACGTTGGTAAAGAAGCTCAGCGGCGTTTGCGAGGCGAGATCGAGGGCTGTGTCAGCCAGAATTCCGCTGCCGCCGACGATTCCCGGTGAATTGTTCCGGACGATCGTGTTGTTCGCCAATACCGGCGACCCGCCTGCGCAATAAATTCCAGCCCCGTAATCCGCCGCGCCGTTTTGGAGCGTGAACCCGTCCAGCCGCGTCGCCAAAGTGCTGGTTGCGGGAACAACGGCGACGTTGTTGCTCCCTTGGCCATCCAGAATTGTGCGGTGAACGTTCCAGTCGCGTTGGGTTCGGCTCGTCTCCGTGCCAGCAAAGCCGCCGTAAAGTGCCACACCTTCCTTCAATCGAATGGTTCCGAAGTAAGTTCCCGTTGCCACCCAAATTTCGTCGCCGGCCGCTGCGTCCGCGAGAGCCGTTTGCACCGTCCCATATGCCGTGGACCAACTCTGGCCGTTGGTTAGGCCGGAGGCGCTTTGGCTTACGTAAATAACCTGTGACGCCTGCGCGACGACGTTCATCAACGCCTGCGCAAACAGAGCACACCGAAAAAGCAAGCCTGCCGATCCGCTAGTCATTTACTCCTTGGATCATTTCACGTTGAGCAAGGTTTCTATCTTCGTTTGCGCTTCCGGCTCAAACGCGACCCGGAGTCGTAAGGTATTGTTTTGAAGCAGATAGTCAAACCGGAAAGCCTCGAGGGAGTGTCTTGGGTGGGGTTCTGCGCTTCAGTAACACTTGCGCCGGGTCGCTGCGGGTGATGACGGTGCGGGAGCGCTGAACCTAACGTTGCACAACGGATTTGCGTTGAGCCGACTCTTCCCGACTCCAGGTGCCAGGTTCGCCGCCATTCCTTGACGCGTTGATTTTCCACCGATAACGTGGCTTGTGAAAAAAGTAACAAGCTGAAGCCATTGCATGAATGCGGCTGAGAATGATCCCTATCTGTTGATCGTTGTTTTCGCGGTTGCGGCGGTTCTTTTCGCCCTTGTCCCTATGGGCCTCGCGCGGCTTTGGTTCAGGAAATTTTCTCCGCTAAAACCCGGACCTGACAAGAATGCCACTTACGAGTGCGGCCTGGAGTCGAAGGGCGACGCCTGGGTGCAGTTCAAATCCGAGTATTACCTCTACGCCATCATTTTTTTGATATTCGATGTGGAAACGATTTTTCTGCTGCCGTTCGCGGTCGCGTTCACCAGCCTGTCGGCCGGCGCGTTCGCGGCAATGATGTTGTTTCTGGCGTTGTTGGTGGAAGGGCTGATTTGGGCCTGGCAGAAAGGCGTGTTGAACTGGAAATGATTTCGCGCGTCGTGAAACGTGCGGCCAGAGCCTCAGAACATCGAACGTTGAACGTTGAACTTTGAACTGCTTCGCAATGGACGAAGGACTGCGCAGTGAGTTGGGCAAGCAAGGGATCTTCACGACCACCCTGGAAGAAATCTATAACTGGGGCCGGAAGAACTCGGTCTGGCCGCTGCAATTCGGCCTGGCCTGCTGCGCCATTGAAATGATTGCGAGCACGATGGCGCGCTACGACCTCGCCCGTTTCGGCGCCGAAATCTTTCGTCCCTCGCCTCGCCAGGCCGGCCTGATGATCGTCGCCGGCACGGTGACCAAGAAAATGGCGCCACAAGTGGTTCGCCTTTACAACCAGATGCCGGAACCGAAATACGTTATCGCGATGGGCGCGTGCGCGATTTCCGGCGGACCGTTCAAGCAGGGCTACAACGTGCTCAAAGGCATCGATCGTTACATTCCCGTGGACGTGCACATCCCCGGCTGCCCGCCGCGGCCCGAAGCGCTGATCCACTCGTTCATGACGCTGCAGAAGCGAATTGATGAGCAGAAATTGAGCGGAAACGGGCGCCCGCGCCATCTGGATCCGGATGCGCCCAGCGAATTTCCCGTGCCGCAGTTCGGCGAGCATGATTTGGTGCCGACAAAGAACCTCAGCGTCTGGAAACCTCCAACACTGGTGCGTCATGGTTGAAAATCGTTACAAGGTTAAATCGTTAAAACGTTACAACGTTCAGTCGTC
>QHPA01000316.1 GCA_003218935.1 Verrucomicrobiota bacterium | reverse complement strand
TCGAAAAAAGGAAAGCAACCCGCTGGCTCTTCCGCCGGCCGAAGTTTCGGTCGTGACGGTAGCCTCGGAGCGCGTCAACCGTACGACCGCACTTCCGGGGCGAATCAATTCGGTGCGTGAAGCGCAAGTGCGCGCGCGCGCCACGGGCATTCTGCTGAAACGATTGTTCGAGGAAGGATCGAACGTCAGAGAAGGCCACGTCTTGTTTGAGATCGATCCCGCTCCTTTGCAAGCCAGCCTCAATAGCGCGAAGGCATCGATGGCCAAAGCGGAAGCGGCGCTGAAAGAGTCAAAGGCCACCGTCGATCGCTATAAGGAGTTGGTCCCAATCAACGCGATCAGCAAACAGGTTTACGATCAGGCGGTCGCCACGCTCGGCCAAAACGAAGCGGAATTGCTGGCGACAAAAGCCGCAGTTCAAACGGCTGAATTGAACCTGGGTTACGCGCAAGTCACCGCGCCGATTTCCGGGCGAATTGGAAAGGCACTGGTAACAGAAGGCGCGTTGGTCAGCGCAACGGAAGCGACGCAACTCGCCCTGATTCGGCAACTCGATCCCGTCTATTTTGATTTCACGCAATCGAGCACGGAAGTCTTGCGACTGAAACGCGCGTTGGAAAATGGAACGCTCGAGAGTGTCGCTCCCGGAGAGGCGCGCGTGACGCTGATCCTGGAAGATGGAACGGTTTATCGGCACGAGGGCAAATTGTTGTTCTCCGATATTTCCGTCGATCCGACGACCGGCATGATCACGCTTCGCGCCGCAATTCCGAATCCTGAAAATCTATTGATGCCCGGCATGTTCGCCCGCGGGCAAATCGTTGAAGGCATCAACGCGAACGCCCTCACGATCCCGCAACGGACCGTTACCCGCGGCACCGGCGGGAAATCCACCGTGCTGATCGTCAATAATGAAAACAAAGTCGAACCGCGAACAATCGAAGTCGAACGCATCATTGGAGACAAAGTCCTCGTGGCGAAAGGATTGAAAGCCGGCGAACGCATCATCGTGGAAGGTTCACAAAAAGCGCCTCCGGGTTCCGTTGTGAAACCGATTCCATTTTCTGCGGGGTCCACAGCCGATTCAGGAACTCAGCCGAAGTCTAATTAAGGAATTTTCATGGCGCAATTTTTTATCAACCGACCCATTTTTGCATGGGTCGTTTCCATTCTCATCATGGTGCTGGGATCGCTGGCGATCACGCAATTGCCGGTCGCGCAATATCCGAGCGTCGCGCCGCCTTCGATTTCTGTGACGGCGAATTATGCCGGCGCTTCCGCGGAAACATTGCAGGAAACGGTGACGTCCGTCATCGAGCAACAACTCAACGGAATCGATAACTTGCTCTACATGTCTTCGAGCAGCGACGCGTCGGGTGTTGCCATCATTACGCTCTATTTTCTTCCAGGGACCAACCCGGACACGGCGCAGGTTCAGGTGCAGAATAAATTGCAACTGGCCACGCCGAGTTTGCCGCAGACCGTGCAGCAACAAGGCGTCGTGGTGGCGAAAGCCACGCGTAATTTCATGATGTTTTTCACGCTCTCGACGCTTGATGACAGCCTTGATGAAGTCGCGTTGGGAAATTACATCGCGTCCAGCGTTCTCGATCCCATCCGCCGCGTCTCGGGCGTCGGCGAAGCGAACATGTTCGGTTCCCAATACGCAATGCGCGTTTGGATCAATCCCGACAAGTTGAACAGCTTCGGTCTCACCGCAGGCGATGTCATCACTGCAATTCAAAACCAAAATGCCCAGGTGCCGGTTGGACAAATCGGAGACAAGCCGGCTGTCAAAGGACAGCAACTCAACGTGATTATGCAAGGGCGAACCACTTTGCGCACGGTGCCGGAATTTGAAAATGTTTTGCTGCGCACCAATCCGGACGGCTCGCGCGTTCTGTTGAAAGACGTGGCGCGCGTCGCTCTGGGCGCGGAAAATTACGGCACGCAAGCGCGCGTCAACGGGCATCTTTCCGCCGCCGTTGCGATCAAGCTCTCGCCCACCGCCAACGCGCTCAACACCGCTCAAGCGGTTCGCGAAAAGGTCGCGGACCTTTCCAGGTTTTTCCCGTCAGGGGTGCGTGTGGATTATCCGCTGGATACCTCAACCTTCGTGCGAATTTCCATCGAAGAAGTTCTCAAAACGCTGGTTGAAGCCGTCGCGTTGGTTTTTCTCGTGATGTATTTATTTCTCCAAAATATTCGCGCAACGCTCATCCCGACGATTGTGGTTCCGGTCGCGCTGCTCGGCACCTTCGTTTCCATGCTCGCGTTGAGATTTTCCATCAACGTGCTGACGATGTTCGGAATGGTGCTGTCGATCGGCATTCTCGTCGATGACGCCATCGTCGTCGTGGAAAACGTGGAACGCATCATGGCGGAGGAAGGTCTTTCGCCGCTCGAAGCGACGCGCAAAGCCATGAAGCAAATCACCGGCGCGCTCGTCGGAATCACGCTCGTGCTCACGGCGGTTTTTATTCCGATGGCATTTTTCAGCGGCTCGGTCGGAACGATTTACCGGCAGTTTTCCTTGTCGCTCGTGTCGTCGAAGCGCGGACTATTCGGTTGGTTCAATCGAGCTTTCGCCAAATCCACGACGCGCTATCAATCGTCGGTTGGGCGGATTTTGCATCACAATCCAATCTCCATGGTGGTCTATGTGCTGGTCATTGGCCTGGTCTGCGTTCTTTATGTGAACCTGCCTTCCTCGTTTTTACCCGCGGAAGACCAGGGTTATTTCATCACCAACATTCAATTGCCGGTCGGCGCGACCAAGGAACGAACGGACGCAGTTCTTCGGCAGGTTGAGGATTATTTTTTGAAACAGCCGGAAATCGAAAGCTTCATCACCGTCGCCGGTTTCAGTTTCAATGGGCGCGGGCAAAACTCCGCGCTTTCGTTCGGACGGCTCAAGGATTGGAACACGCGCAAAGGCGCCGAACACACTGTTCAAGCCGTGATCGCGCGCGCGGCGGCAAAGTTTTCTTCGATCAAAGACGCGATTATTTTTCCGCTGAATCCGCCGGCCATCAATGAATTGGGCAACTCGACCGGGTTTGACCTGGAACTGCAAGACCTCGCGGGACTCGGCCACGAAACATTGTTGGCCGCGCGAAATCAACTTTTGGAAATGGCCGCGAACAATCCGGTGGTCGTCGGCGTGCGCGTGCAAGGTCTCGAAGATGCCGCGCAATTGAAAATCGATCTGGACGAAGAAAAGGCCAATGCGCTCGGTGTTTCGCCCGCGGACATCAACACCACTCTGCAAACCGCTTTCGGGTCCACTTACGTAAACAATTTCATCAATGGAAACCGCGTCCAGCGGGTGCTGGTCCAGCTCGACGCGCCGTTTCGCATGTCGCCCGACGACGTTAAAAATGTTTATGTGCGCAATCGCACGGGAACGATGGTTCCGCTTTCGGAGTTCACGACTGTGAAGTGGATTTATGGTTCGCCGCAGTTGCAAAATTACAACGGCCTTCCGTCTTACGAAATCATTGGGTCCGCAGCTCGCGGTAAAAGCACCGGCGAAGCCATGGACGCCATGGAAACGATGGCGAAAAAATTGCCCGCTGGAATCGGTTACGAATGGACCGGCCAATCCTACGAAGAACGCCTGTCCGGTTCGCAGGCGCCGATGCTCTACGCGCTTTCGTTGCTCGTCGTGTTTCTCTGCCTGGCCGCGCTTTACGAAAGCTGGTCCATTCCGCTGTCCGTGATTCTCGTCGTGCCGCTCGGTGTTTTGGGCGCGTTGCTCGCGACGAAGCTGCGCGGTTTGCCGAACGATGTTTATTTCAAAGTCGGCTTGCTGACCATTGTCGGACTGGCGACTAAAAACGCGATTCTGATTATTGAGTACGCCAAGGATCTCCAGGCAGAAGGAAGAGGCTTGATCGAAGCCACGCTCGAAGCGGTTCACTTGCGGCTGCGCCCGATTCTCATGACATCATTCGCCTTTATTCTGGGCGTGATGCCGCTCGCCCTCAGCGTCGGCGCGGGTTCCGCGAGCCGCAACGCCATTGGCACGGGCGTGGCCGGCGGAATGTTCGCCGCCACCGCGCTGGGACTGTTTTTGATCCCGGTATTTTACGTCGTCGTTCGTAGCATTTTCAAATTGCGGGCGAAACCTGCTCCAACTCGAGAACTCGGAACCGATATTTCCGGCGGCAGCAAGGAGCCCATCGTATGAACAAGCGCTGCTTCTATCTTCTCAGCTTGGGACCGCTGTTGGGCGGTTGCACGATGATGCCCAAATATGATCGGCCGCCCGCGCCGGTGAGCAGCTCCTGGCCCAATGGTTCAACGCAAAGCAACGCGACAAACACTGCTGCAGCCGACATTGATTGGCGCGATTTCTTCGATGACCCGCGATTGCAGAGTTTGATCAGCCTGGCATTGGAAAATAATCGCGACCTGCAAATTGCCGCGTTGCGCGTCGAACAGGCGCGCGCCCAATATCGTATTCAACGCGCGGAACTTTTTCCCGGTGTTCAAGGCAACGCGAGCGCCGTTCGTCAAAGATTCTCGGGCGCGGTTACCGCTTTCAACGGAGGCAGTGTGCTCACGACCTATAGTCTCGATGTCGGCGCGGCGTATGAGGTGGATCTTTTTGGCCGTGTGCGAAGCCTGAAAAGGGAGGCGTTGGAAAAATATTTCGCCACGGAAGAAGCGCGCAAAAGCGTTCAAATCGCGCTCGTGTCCGAGGTGGCGGCGGAATATCTGACACAATTGCGTTTGCGGGAAGCCAAAGCCATCGCGCAGCGAACGCTGGAAACGGTTCAATCGTCCTACAATTTGATTCGGCGCAGGTTTGAAGCAGGCGCCGCATCGGAGTTGGATCTGCGCACCGCGGAGGGCCAGGTCCAAACGGTGCGCGTCAACGCGGCCAATTACCTGGAGCTTCTGGCGGAATCGGAAAATGCGCTCGTCCTGTTGCTCGGGCAACCACTGCCCAAGGACCTCCCTTCCGGAAAGCCGTTCCAACAGCAGCAGCCCCTCACCGTCTTGCCCGCGGAAGTTCCATCGGACATGTTGCAGCGTCGTCCAGACATTCTGGCCGCCGAACACACTTTGAAAGCGGCCAACGCGGACATTGGCGCCGCCCGGGCGGCTTTTTTTCCGCGGATTCTCCTGACCGGTTCTGCCGGAACCGCCTCGGCAAAACTGACGGATTTGTTCAGCGGCCCATCTGCGACGTGGAGTTTTTCACCGCAGATTACGGTGCCCATACTCGATGTCGGCAGTACCAGGTCGAAGCTGAACGCATCAAAAATCGGCAAGAGAATTGAAATCGCCAACTACGAAAAAGCCATTCAAACCGCGTTTCGGGAAGTGGCGGATGCGCTGGCCGTCCAGTCCATCCTCGATGAAAAATTGAAAGCGCAGGAACTGCTGTTGAGCGCACAGCAAAAGCGTTTCGACCTGACCAGCGCGCGGTATCGCCAGGGCGTGGACAGCTACCTGGACGTTCTCCTCGCGCAACAGGATCTCTACGCCGCGCAACAGAATTTGCTGCAATTCCAGGCCGCCCGCCTCCTCAACGCGATCGCACTTTACCGCTCGCTCGGCGGCGGTTGGAAATCGTGATGCGCGTCGATATTCGTTCGCGCACCCATTCCGATTATGAAGAGAAAGGCAAC
Organism: Verrucomicrobiota bacterium; assembly: GCA_003218935.1. Taxonomy (GTDB): domain Bacteria; phylum Verrucomicrobiota; class Verrucomicrobiia; order Limisphaerales; family AV2; genus AV2. Next base: position 1,822 of record QHPA01000316.1, on the reverse strand, counting down.
AAAATGCACATCGGACTTCACCGCACATAGAATGAAATACTTCTAAAAAGAGTACTTCAATCCAATCTTCGCGTAAGGTCCCCACAGCAATTCGTCGCGAGTGCCGATGCCAAAATCCGAATACTGAATTCGTGTGTATTTGACTTCCATGCCGGCGTCGGCAGAAAACTTGAACACTCCGCGACGTCCCAAGGCGTATTCAAAACGGACTGTGGATCGGCCGAGTCCGCCGTAAAGATCATTGTCAATCCTGGCATTCACAATGGGATAGGGGTCAAAGCTGTGTAAGTCCTCACTGCTGTCTTGAGAGCGGTGACCGTAAAAGCCTTCTCCCTCCAGTTGCAGACCGAGTTTGGCGCGGTTGTCCCTGTAAACAAAATAAACGAGCCCAAACCCAACGTTCCCGAGGATGTCTTCGGTTCGATCCGTTTGCTCATAGAATCCACCGAACGGCGGTGGCCTGGTGTTTATGGCATGCAGATCTGCTTGAACAAAACTGACGCCCGCTCGTAGATAGGCGGAAAGTCGCGTGAACCGCAATGCCGGGAAAGCGGCCACGCGCATAAGATAAATCGAGGTACCATGCCTGACCAAAAGAATAAGATATCGTGGCCCCGAGATAGTCGGACTTTCGGTCAGCGATACCGACTCCGGGCGAACTGCCCAGAGCAAAACCAGAATTTCGCAATGAAAATAACTCTGGAAACGTCACGGTCCCCTGTCCGAAGAGATAGTCGCCGGAAACTGAGATTTCGTTCCGCGTTGGTTTTACTGGCGGCGGTTCGAAGAGGTCAGGCGCCCCTTTGGAGGATTGGGTTCCGGGCGCCGGCCCCGCACCAGGTTGCTGTGGGGCTTGAGCCTGCGCCGGTAGAGCTTCACTGGAAAGCAGCGAGGCCAACAGACACAAGGAAAATGGAAAATAGGCCAGGCGTGCGACACACCATTGGCGCTGGCGGATTGCGAACCAAGTCGTCATAGAGAATTCGGTGCTGACAAGAGTCACCGGCTACCAATTTTTAATTTTCACTCGAAGATTTTGGAGGCGTTGCTCACGCTCTTGCAGCCACCCGCCGGCTTGATAACCAAACTCCAATCCTTTGAGTGTTTTAAGAATTTCATCCTTCTGGTCCAAGGGTATCAACGTAAGCGGCAACGGCTTCAATTGAGTTCCATTCTTATCCACGATGTTTGTCGCGGGAGGCTTAAGTCTAAACAGCACTTCATACGTTTCGAGAGTCGTATCGAGTTTAGCCAGCTCGGGTTGTTTAGCGCCAGCGACATTATTAGTGGGAGGAGGTTGTTGCTCGTTCCCCTTGGTCAAAGTCAACCGTGCCGCCGCCGTCTGCTGCGCCAGCGCCTCCGCCTTCAGTTTCCTTATTCCCGTATCGTCCCCATGAATCGCCAGCGCCTTGTCCGCCTCCGCAATCGCGTTGGTCAAGTTGCCCGCACGATACGCCGCCCACCCTGCATTCGTCGCCACACCGAACTGCCGCTCCCGTTCGGCCTGCTGCGCCGCCGCCGTCTGCTGCGCCAGCGCGTCCGCTTTCAGCTTCCTCATTCCGGCATCGTCCCCATGAATCGCCAGCGCCTCGTCCGCCTCCACAATCGCGATGGTCAAGTTGCCCACATGATACGCCGCCCACGCTACATTCGTCGCCTCACCGAACTGCCGCTCCCGTTCGGCCTGCTGTGCCGCCGCCGTCTGCTGCGCCAGCGCGTCCGCTTTCAACTTCTTCATTCCCGCATCGTCCCCATGAATCGCCAGCGCCTTGTCCGCCTCCACAATCGCGATGGTCAAGTTGCCCACATGATACGCCGCCCA